>JALYYX010000139.1 GCA_030946075.1 Bacteroidota bacterium
CTGCTTTCATGCCTTAATTGTGCCCCCTTTGTAATTAAATATCCAACAGTAATTAAATTTCTTACTTCACAAAGCTGTGGTGATATTTCTGTGGCCTGGTATAAAGATTCTGTCTCTTCATGTAAAAGATCTAATCGCTTCATAGCTCTTGCCAAACGAACATTAGTTCTTACTATACCAACATAATCGCTCATCACTAATTGCAATTCTTTCAGGCTTTGTGTAATCAGAATCATTTCTTTTGGAGCTGTGGTACCGGCTGCATTCCAATCAGGAATAGCTCCCTCTAAATCTCCCCCCATAGGGGATACTTTGCCATCGCTTAAAACCACTGACCTAATGCTTTTTATTTTAGCAACAGAATCCAAGTAACAACGATGAGCAAATACCATTGCCTCCAATAATGAATTACTTGCTAATCTGTTGGCGCCATGTAAACCAGTGCTGGCACACTCTCCGCATGCGTATAAATTATTGATAGATGTTCTGCCCCATTCATCAGTTTTAATTCCACCACAACTATAGTGTGCGGCGGGAGCCACAGGTATAAGTTGTTTAGAAACATCAATGCCAATGGATTTACACTTTTCATAAATGTTTGGGAAATGATGAATAAATTTTTCCACATCCATATGCGTGCAATCGAGAAATACATGTTCGGTGCCTGCAACTTTCATTTCATTATCAATTGCCCTTGCAACAATATCCCTGGGTGCAAGATCTTTTCTTGCATCATATCTTTCCATAAACGCTTCGCCTTTATTATTGCGAAGAATAGCGCCATCACCTCTTACCGCTTCTGTAATTAAAAATGATTGCCCAGCAACACCTGGCTCATACAAAGCAGTAGGATGAAACTGGATGAATTCCATATTTTCAATCCTTCCTTTTGCACGATATATCATGGCAACGCCATCTCCTGTTGCAATTGAAGGATTTGTTGTTGTGCGGTACGCCTGCCCATTACCGCCACTTGCAAGCAAAGTAATTTTAGAGATTATTTTTTCTATTTTATTGGTTTGCATGTTTATCACGTACACACCATAACATTCAATATCAGGTGTGGCTTTGGTTACTAAAAAACCAAGATGATGTTGCGTGATTATATCAATTACAAAACAATGAGTGATTAGATTAATATTTGGCTTTTTCTTTATGGCCGCTAATAATGTCCGCTCCATTTCCCTACCGGTAACATCTTTATGATGAAGTATCCTAAACTCACTGTGCCCGCCTTCTTTGCCTAATGTATATTCTCCTTCTTTATCTTTATCGAACTTGGCACCCCATTCAATTATTTCCTTTATTCTATCAACACCTTCTTTCACCACTATCTCTACTATGTGTCGGTTGCACAAACCGTCACCGGCAATTAATGTGTCTTCAATATGTTTTTCAAAACTATCGTGATCCATATCCATTACCCCTGCAACACCGCCCTGGGCATACTTTGTATTGGTCTCATCACTTTTTGCTTTAGTAAGGATTGTTATCCTTTTATCAGGGCAAGCTTCTGCAACTTTGAGAGCATAAGTAAGCCCGCCAATACCTGAACCTATCACTAAAAAATCTGTCTGCATAATTAGAACTTAAGGTTTTTTTCAAAATTATCAGCAGCAAAGAATTGCGCTTTATTACCCGTCATTCTGAGTTGTAAAATTCCTTTCTTTTGCAAATTCATTAAATCATTACGAGCCGTTTGATTATTAATGCCAAACCTTGTTTCAATTTGTTTAACTGTAAAAAAATCATCTGGATTTTGCAGTACATCTTTAATTATTACTACCTGCCTTTCATTATAGCTGCCTGATTTTAATAGCGAAATAGTTTTTTTTCTTTCTTCAGTTTTTTGATAAATATATTTTTTTAAATCGTGCAGCGCAACATGCAATGCTTTTATATTGTATAGAATAAAATATGTAAGATCATTATCATCATATTCTGTATGTAAGTAGGCCTGTGCGTATTGTACAGGTGCTCTAAGTATAATTCTTGAAATGGACATGTATTCTATTAACCAATATCCTTTGGAAATTAAATACCAATAAAATATGGCTCTCGCAGTTCTGCCATTACCATCTGCAAATGGATGAATATAGCCTATAAGAAAATGAAGTATTATACCTTTAATTATTGGATGAACAAATTCTATTTCTATTTCATGGTTCGCCAATTTGAAAAATTCATCCAATAGGTTAGAAATAATCTTATAATCAGGAGGAATATAAAAAATTTCATTTGTTTCATCCATTACTTTTACATCATTATTAATTCTGAATTCACCTTCTGATAATGAATTATGTAAGGTTCCGTTTGTAATCGTTTTGTGAATGGAAAGAAGTATTTCTGGTGTAAGTTTAATATTCTTATTATCTACTATCCATTGCATTGTTTTGAAATTATTTAAAATCATTTTCTCTGATTTATCTTTTGGCGGTCGCTGCTTTTCCAACATTTCTTTTGCTACTTTTCTTGTTGTGGCTGCGCCTTCCAATTGGCTGGAAGATATTGCCTCTTCCATGATTGAACTTATTAAATAACGATTTTTATCCTGAGATGGAATGATATTTCCTTCAAGAAAGCCTCCTAAATTCATATCTAATTCGTGCAGGTATTTTTGTAGTAAACCCGGAACATTTAAATGGAATGTAAATCCCGGATGATGAGAGAAATCTAAAGTTTGTTGTGAAAATTTCCTTTGATGTTTTAAAAACGACCAAATTTTTTTTGAGGGATATGGCCATTTTTTTGTTCTATACTTTAATTCTTCCCAATATGGATAATTCTCCCTTTCAATTTTATATAGTGAAGTTAGAAAATCTTCTTTAAGCAGGAATTGGATAGTATTGTCCTCTAATATATTTTTTTCTAAAGATGGAGGCGATTCGGGCTTCTTCATAATATTTCCTATCTGCTCCAAAATTAGGAAATTTAATTATAATTCCGAATTTAAGATAATTTAGGAGATAATTGGAGTAACCGGCTCTACCCAAGCCTCGTTTTCTTTGATAAGATTTATTAATTCAGAAACCGCAACATCTTCTGAAACTGATCTCTTTATAACTTCCTTTCCTTTGTATAAAGTTACTTTCCCGGGGCCGCTGCCCACATATCCAAAATCAGCGTCAGCCATTTCTCCCGGGCCATTTACAATACAACCCATGATGGCAATTTTAACTCCTTTAAGATGATTGGTAACTGCACGGATTTTTGCAGTGGTTTCCTGAAGATCAAATAATGTTCTACCGCAACTTGGGCAACTTATATATTCTGTTTTTGAAATTCTTGTTCGTGTAGCCTGCAAAATTCCGAAGGCAATTGAATTAAGAAGCTTATAATCTGTATGAACATTCTTTTCACTAAAACGATGTCCTAAACATATACCATCGCCAAATCCATCGAGCAATAAAGCGCCTGTTTCAATTGCATAATGAATCAGGCTTTCATCCATTTCCTGATGGGTACTATCAGTGATTATTACAACTGGATTTTTTATTTCTCTTTCTATTAATTCAACAAACATTCTTCTAATACTTTGTACTGCATTTTTATTGGCAGAGCTTAAACAAACTACTGCCGTTTTATCTTGCTTTAATTTTGAAAATATTGTTTCGGCATTAATTGTTGAATACCCTTCAGAATAACAATCAATCATTACAAAATTAGTGGCTGCTGATTTAGCGATATTATCATTAAGGTATTGTTCTTCATCAAAAATGGGGAGATACTTTTCTTTATCTATAGAAGAAAGCCAAGTTTTGTAATAGCAAATAACTTTTAATGTACCAGGAAGAGCAAAATCTATTTGTTTATCTGCAGTAAAAATATAATCAGCTGCTGCATCACTAATATTCCATTTATCAGTAACTACATCATAAGTATAGCCGATTGCTTCCATATCCTCCGGACTAACTTTTTCAATTTTATGAAGATCTGCAATTACTACAGGAACATGTTTTGAACCGATGTTACTAACCTCAAAAGTTTTCCTGCGCTTGTATTCAAAAGGGTTGTATGAAAGCCTCTCCCTAAATCCCTCTCCCAAAGAGAGGGACTTTGAAATCTCTCCCATTTTGGAATTTCCTTCACGGATTTTAGACCGGCTTTGTGTGCTGGCAAAATCTCCCCTATTGGGGGAGGTTTGGAGGGGGCTGTACCTCTTTACAATATTTTTACAAACAGGTATTTCAAATTCAGGATCTTCAGTTAAAGAAACTCTTATTGTATCTCCAATCCCATCTTCCAGTAAAGTACCAATACCAATGGCAGATTTAATTCTTCCATCTTCGCCGTCCCCTGCTTCTGTAACGCCAAGATGCAGCGGATAGCAGTGTCCTAATTCTACATGCATATTTTGTATCAGCAACCTGTAAGCCTGCACCATTACCTGTGGATTACTGCTCTTCATGCTGAGGACAATGTTGTAATAATTTTCGCTTTCTGCAATGCGTAAAAATTCCATTGCACTTTCAACCATGCCAATTGGTGTGTCGCCATAGCGGCTCATAATTCTGTCGCTCAATGAACCATGATTTGTTCCGATACGCATGGCAGTACCATATTCTTTACAAATTTTTACTAAAGGAGTAAAGCGATCTCTTATGCGTTCAATTTCTTCCAGGTATTCTGCATCAGAATATTCAAGCAGTTCAAACTTTTTTTTATCTACATAATTACCGGGGTTTACCCGAACCTTCTCTACAATTCTTGCTGCTATTTCTGCAGCATTAGGCGTAAAATGAATGTCAGCAACAATAGGGGTATGATAACCTCTTGTGCGCAGTTCATTTTTTATATTTAAAAGATTTTCTGCTTCCTTTTTACTTGGTGCGGTAATGCGAATTAATTCGGAGCCAGCCTCGATACATCTTATACTTTGCTCTACAGTGGCAACAGTATCCATCGTATCAGTCGTTGTCATCGTCTGTATACGAATGGGATTAAAATTTCCCAAAAGCAGATCACCCACTTTTACTTCAAGAGTAGCAAGTCTTTTATATTCGGTTAATGATTCAGCGTATAACTGCATGTAAATAAGCCGGATTTTATCTGCAAAAATACAAATTATGACAGGAAGGATTAAGAATGGCCTGATTTTGGAATAACTAAAGGAATAATATTACAATCATCTAAAATAAAAAGTTTATGAAAAAGTTAGTTAAGGTATTATCATTATTAATTTTATTGTTTGCGTTTACCGTAAGTATTGCAAGTGCTCAAACGCATCGTAAATGGAGTCATAGAAAGAAAGATGCAGTTATTGGTACAGGAGCCGGCGCAGCTACAGGGGCTCTAATAAGCCATGATAAAAGCAAGGGTGCAATTATCGGAGGTGTGGTGGGTGGTGCAGCAGGTTATTTACACGGAAGAAAAAAAGATAAACAAAACGGAACACTCCGTAAATAA
>JALYYX010000142.1 GCA_030946075.1 Bacteroidota bacterium
GTTGCTGTCCACATTTCCACATCATGGGCGATAGCCCACCCAGCGCATCATGTGGTCTGTGATGATTGTAATCATCCACCCATTGTTCGGATACATCTCTTACTTCCTCAATGCTGTCAAACAGATAAGCATCTAACACCGCTCCCCTGTAGGTTTTATTAAAGCGTTCTATCAAAGCATTTTGTGTAGGCTTACCTGGCTGTATGTATTTAAACTCAATTTCATTTGCCATGCTCCATGTCTGCGCCAGCTTAGCTATAAACTCAGGTCCGTTATCCATGCGTATCTTCTGCGGCTTTCCATAGCGGTTTATTAAATGCCTGAGCACCCATATCACCCGGCTGCTCTTTAATGAATAATCGGTTTCTATAAACAATACTTCCCTGTTATAATCATCTATCACATTAAAGGATCTGAACTTTGTACCATTGCTTAATGCATCACTCATAAAATCAATACTCCAGGTGTGTGTGAATGCTTGCGGTATATCCAATGGCTCTTTCACTCTTGCCGGCAGGCGTTTCTTTACTTTGCGGCGAAGTGGCAATCCCATTTGTTTATATACACGGTGAAGCCTCTTGTGATTGATCACACTGCCGCTGTTGCGCAGGCGGTAATAACATTTCCAAAAACCTTCCACAGGATTTTGTTGAGCCAGATTTTCCAACTGTTTCATGATGTGATGGTCTTGCTTTATAGATTGATAATGCAGGCTGCTCCTGCTGATGCTTAATATACGACACGCCTTGCCGATGTCTTTAGGACGTTCTTTTCGCAGCTCACTGATCACCCTTCTTTTTTCGCAAGGCTTTACAACTTTTTTTCAATGATGTATCTGGCTACGTCAAGCTCCATGGAAACATTGGCATACATCTTTTTAAGCCGGGAGTTCTCTTCCTCCAATTCTTTTATCCGCTTTAACTCCGATGCATCCATGCCACCATAGCGTTGTCGCCATTTATACAATGATGCTTTGCTTACTCCGTGTTCACGGGTAATTTCCTGAACGGTCTTACCGTTGTCAAACTCTTTGAGGATGCCCGCAATCTGTGCAGGACTGAATGTGCTTTTTTTCATATTTTACGTTTTTAAAATTAAACTTTTTGTCTACTTTTAAAACGTACTGTTTTTGGGGGAGCTTACAATTCATAATGGACATTGCAGGAAAACTACAATGGCAAAAATTTGATAATCACATTCAATACTTATTAGCTTTTACTAAAACCTGTATTGATAAAGGTCATATTTTAAATAAATATTCAGCACCGGACTACCAAAGAATTTTTAAAAATACTTTCAATATTGATTTTGATGCTAAGCCATTTCAAACCATTGCACTTAAAGACGTTTCAAAATATGACGATCCCTTTTTAAATATGCCTTAATAAAAAACCCTTTCTTCACTAATATGAAGTGCTTTATTTATTTAACAGTTTTTTCTTTTGATCTTGAAATTCCTGTTCAGTAATTATATTCTCATCTCTAAGTTTTTTTAATTTTAAAAGTTCATCTGCAACACTGCCCTTTTGAGGTGCTTCAATGGCTGTTTTAGGTTTTAGCCTATACTCTTCAGGAACTACTATTTCACTAAAAGTAATTGCATTATCTACATCCACTTCATAGCGTGTTATACCAATATTAATTATAGCTAAGTAATTATAACCGTGTTTTTTATTGCCGTGTTTTACAATTTTTACAACCTTAAATTTTTGTCCACTAAAACGCCTATTTAAATCGTTTCTCGAGTTTTTTGGAGTAGCGAAAATGCTATTACGATTAACTCTTACGAATCTAAAATTACCATCCTGCAATGATCCGGTTCCAAGTATTATAAAGTCACCTGTTCTTATTTTGAAACCAGAGGCACTTGTTAAAACACCTTCATCTATTTCAGTATTGGACAAGGTTGTATCCGTTTGCGCTAAAGAAAATAATGGTAATAGGGAAAATATAAGCAGCATTTTTTTCATGTTAATTAAATTTAGATTACCTAAGATAGTATTATTTTATACTTACTTTCTCAAAAATGAAAATTTATTAATAATACCGTAAATACCTATTTTTTATTTTGGGTATTTACGGTACTCCTTTCCCTTTTTTATTTAGAAATATTTGTACAAATCATTAGAATTATGCTACAAACAATTTCTATTAACCTATCACATTCAGAGTTTACTAACCTTATCAATAATGCGGTTACTACTGCAATAGATAACAGGCTTAAACCTTCAGAGCAAGACGAATTATTAACCATAGAACAGGCAAAACAATATTTAAAATGCAGTGCTGTTTTTCTATGGAAGTGCAGAAAAGAGGGAAAGATAAAAGCCGTTAATGCCGGTAAAAAAGTGCTTTATCCAAAGTCAATTTTAAATGAGTATTTACAACTAAAAACAAAAAGGAGCTAAAACTATGCAGACACATGATTTAGCTCCAAACTTTTTGCATAAAGAAAAGAGCAAAGATAACAGTATTAAACCTGACTTTGATGCTTCATTTATAGATGAGTTTAATAAAGAAGCGGACACACTTTTACAACAAGCCGAAAAAGAAAACGAAATAAAAACTAATAAGTTTCCGGTTGAAATATTCCCTTCATTTTTTCAGGAACTAATTAACGAATGTAACAAGTCTTTAAACTTTCCTATTGATTATACAGGTACAGCAATTATAGCAGCCGTTTCAACTGCAATAGGCAAAAGTGCAAAGCTGAAGGTTAAAAATAATTGGTATGAATTTGCTGCATTTTATTTTGGGATTATAGGCAATGCCGGTGCAAATAAAAGTCATCCCTTAGACTTAGCATTTAAACCGTTTGAAGATATTGACAGAGCAATAATAAAGCACTTTGAACAGGAATTTGAAAGGTATGAAGCATACCAGGCATTAAATAAAAAGGACAAGGAAAACCAAACCAAACCGGATAAGCCAATATTAAAAAAGTCAATACTTCACAACTTTACACCTGAAATTTTACACCAACGGTTAACCGATAATGAAAGAGGTTGTGCAGTAGTAAGTGAGGAATTAGCAACATGGTTAGAAGGAATGAATAATTATTCCAAAGGAGACCAAACAAGCGGTTATTTATCTATTTGGAGTAATAAGGCTACATCTATTGACAGAGTTTCAAAAGCAATTCCTTTATGGTTACCACAACCATTTTTAAATATAATAGGTGCTTTACAAATAAGGGTTTTACAAAGGCTTTTTCCTTCAAAAAAAACTGATAATGGTTTTTTACAAAGATTTTTATTTGCCCTTGTTGAAGGTGCAGAAAAACAGCCTATAAATGATTATGAAATAGATGAAACGCAGTTAATTAAATATAGTAAATGGATTGAAAATTATCGTTCAGCAAGTCCTATATATGTTGATCTTGAAACAGGAAAGCCAAAGCCAAAACTTTACTATTGGAGCCATGAAGCAAAAAGTTTTTTCTATAAATGGCAAAAAGAAAATACAGATACTGTAAATGAAAATGCAGACACTTTAATAGGTGAAATTTTCAGCAAGTTTGATATACACTTTTGCCGGTTAAGTCTTGTTTTGCAGATCATGTACGATTATAGCATAAGTGAAATTTCTTTAATAGCAGTACAGGCAGCCGAAAAGTTATGTTCTTATTATCAAAGAAATGCAATGAAGGTTTTGCAGATTTTAGAAAGTGGCAATCCTTCAGATAATTTGCCGCAAAATAAAATTGCTCTTTATAATTCATTACCTGACAAATTATTTACAACAAGTGAAGCCAATGAAATTGGTGAAGGATTAAACTTTAATGTAAAAGCGGTGCAACGGTTTTTAAATGATGAAAGTTTATTTACCTGGATAGCACAAGGTCAATATTGTAAAAAAGCAAAAAGTCAATTGTCCTAAGTCTTTATTGTCCTTATTGTCTTTTTGAATAGATAAAATGAGATGAAAAGGACAGAAAGGACAGAAAGGACAAAGGACATTCAATAAAGTAAAAATGAATAAATACATTACTTATTTTGAACCATTACCAAAACTTCAATTTGATAAAAACCGGGCAAGGGTAAAGCATTGCCCTTGTGGTAAAAGCAATAAAGGCAAGTTTGCACCTTACATAGGATATAATGATAAGGGCAAATGCTTTGGGTGCGGTGAAACTTTTTTACCCGAAATAAAAAGCAATAACGAAAGCTGGAAATTTTCTAACAAGGCAATAAAATATAAAAATTCTATTGCACAATTGCACACTATAAAAAAGGCTTCATTCATTCCGGTTAAAATCTTTAAAGAAAGCCTGAAGCATCATTTAGAAAACAACTTTATTAAATATCTTATTACACTTTTTGGATCTGAAATAACAAACCAATTAATTAGTAAATACTTCATTGGAACATCTAAGCATTGGAACGGTGCAACGGTATTTTGGCAAATAGATATTACAAGCATAATAAGAACAGGTAAAATAATGCTTTACAATGCCATTACAGGCAAGCGAATTAAAGACAAAGCATATAATCCTAACTGGGTGCATAGTGTGTTAAAACTGCCTGAATTTGGTTTGCAGCAATGCTTTTTTGGTGAACATCTTTTAAAAGGTAACACTTTGCCGGTAGCAATAGTGGAAAGTGAGAAAACGGCAATAATAGCAAGTGTTTACTTACCTGAAATAAATGAAAAGCAGGTTATTTGGTTAGCAGCCGGTAATAAAACAGGATTAACAGAGCAAAAATGTAAAGTGTTACAAGGTCGCAAAGTGGTTTTATATCCTGACTTAAACGCTTTTGAATTATGGACAGAAAAAGCAAAAGAATTTTCAAACATTGCCTGTTTTACTGTTTCCGGTTTATTGGAACGCAAAGCAACTGAAGCCGAAAAAAAGCAAGGCTTAGACTTAGCAGATTATTTAATAAAGTTTCCGGTATCTGCCTTTAATGCTGAAGCTGAAAAGCCTTTGATTAATCAACTTTTTTCAAAAGATATTATCTATACGCTGGGTGAAACACATACACCCAAAGAATTTAATAATATAATAATTGCAGGGTATAAGACTGAAAACGGCAAAGTTTACGATCTTCTATTTAATAAAGACGGTGAACTAATTAAACCAGGTGAACAACCTGAAGCAGTTAATTATTTAGCAGACTTCTATAATAAAAAATTACAACCGGCAATGTTTAACGCTTCACCTTGCTGGGTACATATTGATAACAGGTTTATTGTAAATAACAATTAAAAAACAATAGAAAAAATGTTTACAAAAGGAATTTCAGGAAACATAAACGGCAGACCAAAAGGCAGCCAAAATAAAGCAGCCGGTCAATTAAGAAATGTAATTACTGATTTTTTAGAACAGAGATTTGAACAGGTTATTGAAGATTTTGAACAACTGGAGCCTAAAGACCGTATTAAAGTTTTTACCGACTTACTACAATACAGCGTACCAAAATTACAAGCCGTTTCAAATTCAATAGAGTTTGAAAAGATGACAGATGAACAACTGGACGAAGTGATAAAACAATTAATGCAGGCACATGAACAGGATTAAAAAGATAGAAATTTTAAAAGGAATTAAAGACGGTACACAAACAATTAATGATCTTATTAAAAATACTGCTTCAATTCCTTCATGGATTGTTAATGATTTTGATAATAAAAAAGATTTAGAAAAGCATCTAATAAAATCACATGGTTATAAACTACGTGTAATTGAAAGCGAAGGAAAGTATTATATAATTCCATTGGAAACAATACCAATAATAAAAGCAAATTGGTTTATTAATGAAACAGATTAACAGCCGTACAGAAAAAATAAATTTCTTGCAAAGATTAAAGCAAGGCAAAGCATCTATTAATGAATTATTGCCTTATAAGACTGAATTGTGGACACAATACATAGATGAACCGGATATTTATATAAATGAAAAAACAGGCAAAGAAATAACGGCAGCCGAAATGGAAGTAAAAGAAAAAAATAAAGGTGACAATGTAATTTTTATAACTATACTATTAAGAAGCAGACATGAACCATGATTGTTTTGTAAATTCATATTCTTAATATTATTGATTATGAACAAAATACTTTTAATTCTATCATTAATAATTGTAACACAGACCACAGCACAAAAGAAAAAAGATACTACAGGAATATTACCTTACGAAAACAGTAAAATACATTTTACTTCTATTGTAATGCTTGACAGCACTTACGATCAAAAGACTTTATACGATAATGCTTTGATTTGGTTTTCCAAAGAAACCAATACCTATAATAATAGACTTCAGCATAAAGATAAATTTGGATTGAAGGATAACATAATGATAAACAATCGTGCAGACGGTGAGTTTGTAGGTACTCTAAATACGCTCACTAATCAATCTTTCAATCAAATTTTAATTGCCTTTGATGTTTATGTATATACAAAAAATGGAAAGTATAAATATGATTTCACAAACTTTAAATATTTGACTAATGCTATGATGAATGCCTTTTCCGGTAACCAGGTAAATGTTGTTACTAATTTTGAAGCCTTTGACTTTAAAGGAAATAAAAACCTTGTTAAGGCATTAAATGAAAATTGCTTAGCATTAATCAATAGTTTAAAAGAACAAATGACAATTAAAAAGCCAAATAAAGATTTCTAATAAGCGTATGATCTTATATAACTAACTTTTAATAAAGCAATATTCAAATAGCATATGCCGTGAATTGGTAACACAAGAATATCTCTTATTTACTTTATTAGCTTTTATGGCGAATAATTCTTCAAAATTATCTGAATTAACCATATGATCTACTTAACTACGTAAGTGAGGTCACGTTATAATAACGTAAAATAACGTATAAAGAAGCCAATAATCAAACTATTTGGGTCACCTATTTGGGTCACCAGACCGTATATAAAAAGAAAAAGTCATTGATTTACAATGACTTAGTTACTTAAAATGTGGTGTGGGGCGGGATCGAACCGCCGACACAAGGATTTTCAGTCCTTTGCTCTACCGACTGAGCTACCGCACCATGCAATTTTCGGGGCTGCAAATATAAGTTTTATCGTAACCTAATTTCCGTATTCGCACAAAAACTTTATCCTCATCAATTTTAATTGTTCCCAACTATAATTGCCATCGGCCAATTCTTCTTTCGCAATATCTAAGCTGGATGTTTGGCAGCCTTTAAAATAATCAATGATCTCTTCTCTTTCATATTCTTCTACAAGATCTTCAATGGCATAGTCCAAATTTAATCTTGTGCCGCTGGCAACAATGGTTTCCATCTCTTCCAAAAGTTCTTCAAGCTTTAATGTTTTATTTCTGGCGATGAGCTCCAGAGGAATTTTTTTATCTACATTCTGAATGATAAAAACTTTATTGCTATTTTTATTTACAACACTTTTCATCACAAAATCATCCGGCTTTTCTATTTCATTTTCCTCAACATACTTTTCAATTACAGTAATAAATTTTTTGCCATAACGGATTGCTTTTCCTTTGCTAACTCCCTGGCATTTCTCCAGTTCCTCAATAGTTGTTGGATACAATGTTGCCATATCTTCCAGGCTATTTTCTAAAAAAATTACAAACGGGGGAAGATTCTTTTCTTTAGCAACCTGTTTTCGAATGTCCTTTAATATTTCATAGAGTTTTTCGTCTGCAGCTCCTGCCCCTGCTGCGTTTGAAGAGTTTCCTTCCTCATCATCAGCATTCGCTTCTTCAAATTTATTATTGAGCGCAATTTTAAAAGAAACAGGTTTCTTTAAAAATGATTCTCCCTTTTTAGTAAATTTTAAAACACCATATTCTTCAATATCTTTTTTAATAATATTTTCCAGCAACATTTGGCGCAAAAGAGAATTCCAGAAATGGTCATCTTTATCTTTTCCGATACCAAAATCTTCTAATTCATCATGCCTGTACATTTTTATTTGTGGATTAAGGCTTCCTGTTATAACGCAAATAACATAGTCCATAGTAAATCCCTCATTTAATGCCTTTATTACTTTAAGTGCCTGTTGCGTTTCGGTCTTTGCTTCAATTAGCTCTTTAGGATTTTTGCAATTATCGCACATGCAGTCGCATGATTGCTGGTCATATTCTTCTCCAAAATAATTTAATAAAATCTTTCTTCTGCAGCTTGCGCTTTCGGAATAGGCTACTGTTTCATTTATTAATTGTGCTCCCACTTCTCTTTCGCTTAATGCTTTATCTCTCATTAAATGTTCAAGTTTGGCAACGTCTTTATGAGAATAATATAAAATACATTTTCCTTCCAGTCCATCTCTACCTGCTCTTCCGGTTTCCTGATAATAATTCTCAATAGATTTTGGGATGTTGTAATGAATTACAAACCGAACGTCAGGCTTATCAATACCCATCCCGAATGCTATGGTGGCAACTATTACCTGCACTTCTTCATTTAAAAACTGGTCCTGTCTTCTTGCCCTTAACTTGCTATCTAATCCTGCATGGTAGGCTACTGCTTTTATTCCATTTGCCATCAGCATTTCTGCAAGTTCTTCTGTAGTTTTTCTGTTTAAAGTATATATAATACCACTCTTTTCCATATTTTGGGAAATGAATTTCACGATGCTTTTAACAGCATCCTCTTTTTTTATTTTTGGCTGAACTTCGTAATAAAGATTAGGACGGTTAAAAGAAGAAATGAAAACATTCGGATTACGCAACCCAAGGTTTTTTACAATATCACTTTGCACTTTTGGTGTGGCAGTTGCAGTAAGTGCTATCACAGGAATTTCTTTATTTATTTGATCCATTATCTCTCTTAGTCTGCGGTATTCAGGCCTAAAATCATGCCCCCACTCGCTTATACAGTGCGCCTCATCAACAGCAAAAAAAGATATTTCAAGATCTTTAAAAAATTCTACATTCTCTTCCTTAGTTAATGTTTCAGGTGCTACGTAGAGCATTTTTGTTTTTCCCGCAATCAAATCGTCCCTCACAATTTTTTGCTGCCCTTTATTTAATGTGCTGTTTAAAAAATGGGCAACATTATCCTTGCTGCTATATCCTCTCATCAAATCAACCTGGTTTTTCATTAATGCAATTAAAGGCGATACAATAATTGCACAACCTTTTTTTATAATTGCCGGTAACTGATAGCAAAGACTTTTGCCCCCACCTGTAGGCATTATAACAAATGTATCTTTACCTTCAAGTAAGCTTTTAATTATTTCTTCCTGTGGAAATTTAAATGCATCGAATCCAAACTGTTCCTGCAGATGTGTAGTTAGTTCCGAATGATTTTTTTCAGAATTGTTTTTTTTCTTTAAAGCAATTTTAGGGCTTTTAGTTTTTGCATTTATCGTCGTCATAACTTTTTCCGGCAGCTCATATTTTTTTAAAAGTTCACGAAGTTAACTCAATTACAATGCATAATCAATGTATTAATATTGTAAATGGTAGTTAATAAAAAAATTACCGGTGAATTAAGATACAAAATTTTTATTAGCTTTTATATAAGTGTGCTTTTTGCCTTATCGTTCAATTCAAGTACGTTTGCAGCCTGAACAATTTTTTTAAATAATTTATATTTTTTCTTTTGAAAAATTATTCATTTGTGTGTGCGACAAACCCGTAATTATTTCATGCAAAAAGCAGATATCTTTTCTTTAGCAAAACAAACCATCCTCCAGGAATCAGAAGCTGTTGCAGGTTTAGTACATTACCTCAATGAAGATTTTAAAGATGCCATCTGTAGGATAATAAATTGCAAAGGCAGATTAGTTGTTAGTGGTATGGGTAAAAGCGCAATAATTGCTCAAAAAATTGTGGCAACGCTTAACAGCACCGGAACTCCTTCATTATTTATGCATGCTGCTGATGCCATTCATGGAGATATTGGGATGATTCAGCAGGAAGATATTATTATGATCATAAGCAAAAGCGGCGATAGCCCCGAAATTAAAGTATTGGTACCCATTGTAAAAAACTTTGGTAATAAAATAATTGCAATGGTTGGGCAAACAGAATCTTTTTTGGCTAAGCACGCAGATTTTATTTTAAACACAACAGTAAGTCATGAGGCATGTCCTAATAATCTTGCACCTACTACCAGTACTACCGCACAAATGGTAATGGGAGATGCTGTTGCAATATGTTTAATGAGTGAACGGGGATTTAATTCAGATGAATTTGCAAAGTTTCATCCCGGAGGAACATTAGGAAAAAAATTGTATCTGAAAGTATCGGATATTTCTTTACAAAATGAAAAGCCAAAGGTGAACACAACAAGTTTATTAAAAGAAGTGATTGTAGAAATAACTAACAAGCGATTAGGGGCAACAGCTGTTCTTGATGAAAAAAGTAATATTGCAGGGGTTATTACAGATGGCGATTTGCGCCGTATGCTGGAAAAAAATATTCACTTAAATGAAGTAATAGCAAAAGATATTATGACGATTAATCCTAAAACAATATCTCTTAATGATCTTGCTGTAGATGCTTTGGATATTATGCGCAAACATAATATCAGTCAGCTTTTGGTAGTTGATAACAAAAATTATGAAGGCATTATTCATTTGCATGATCTGGTTCGGGAAGGAATAATATAATTTAGAAAACCTCATGAAGAAAAATAATTATGTAGCAATAATGGCGGGCGGAATAGGCAGCAGGTTTTGGCCAATGAGCAGAACAGGACTCCCAAAACAATTTCTGGATATTTTGAACACAGGAAAAACATTAATACAGGCTACTTATGATCGCTTTGCTCAATTTATTCCTAAAGAAAATATTTATGTAGTTACTGCCCGGCAATATTGTGAAATAGTACTAAAACAACTTCCCGAATTAAACCCTGAAAACATTTTATGTGAGCCTTCCCGAAAAAATACAGCACCATGTGTTGCTTATGTTTCTTACAAACTGCAACAGCTTGATGCCAAAAGCAATTTAATATGTGCACCTGCAGATCATCTTATTTTAGAAGATACCAATTTTATAAAAGTAAGTTTGGAGGCTTTGGCTTTTACTGAAAAACACAATGCGTTACTTACTATGGGTATCAAACCATCGCATCCCAATACAGGATATGGTTACATTCAGTACGAGGAGCAATCAGTAACCGATAATATTTATAAAGTAAAAACATTTACTGAAAAACCTGATCTTGAACTTGCAAAAACATTTATTGTTAGCGGAGATTTTTTATGGAACTCCGGCATTTTTGTTTGGCAAACAAAAAGTATAATTACTGCCTTTGAAAAATATTTACCGGAGATACATGAAGTATTTGATGCAGAAAAAAAATTATTCAACACAAAAAAAGAACAGCAGGCGGTAGAAAAAATTTATCCGCAATGCGTAAATATTTCAATTGACTATGGCATTATTGAAAAAGCAGATAATGTGTATGTAATTCCTTCATCTTTTGGGTGGAGCGATTTAGGAACCTGGGGCAGTGCTTACGAAAATCTTGAAAAAGATTACCTGGAAAACGCAGTTGCAGGTGATAATGTAATGGTAATTGATGCAACAAAAAATGTTGTTCATGCTGATAATAAAAAACTTGTATTGCTGCAGGGGCTTGAAGATTTTATTGTAGTGGATACAAAAGATGTATTGCTTATATGCAAAAAAGATAAAGAGCAGGAAATAAAAGAATATTTGGCAGAAGTAAAAAGAAACAAAGGCGACAAATTTTTATAAAATTGATGATGTTTCCTGAAATAAATTACTTCTTTAAGCGTTTATCTTCTACAAAATTTATTTTCAGCAAAAAGATAATATTCTATGAAATTGTTGCTGGTAGCCATATCCATATTATTATTACTACCTAATTTTTTTCATATTCAGCTTGGAAAAAAGCCCCAATACGATCATAAAGAACTTTTTAACCCCGGCCTTGCTTACATAAACTCTATTCCAAAACTTATTGAGGTTTCAGATAGTATTGCGAAGAAAAATAATATTCCACAGGGAACATTATGTTATGCAGTTAATGTATCTAAACTTATAAAGGAGCGCTTTTATCATGGCTTTTCACGATATCCTCTTAGCCAAAACTGGATAGCAGCGTACGGCGAATATTTTTGTGGCTATGGTCTGGCATCAATTGTAAAGCCTGATGATATTCTTAAATATAACTATGGCGGCTGTTCCCAACAATCAATTGTATTAATGGAAGTAATGAAACGCAAGAAGATTGATTACCGTTCTGTAGGCTTTCCTCATCATTTTGCAACCGAGTTAAAATTTAATGGCAACTGGTATTTTTTTGATCCGAATATGGAACCAAACCTTACAGACAGTGACAGGCTGGAAAGCAAATGGAATTGTTGTGCTGACAGTTTAAAAAAATATTATGACACAACACGTTTTCATGATCTTGACTGGGCATTCGGGAAAAGTTTTGAAATTGCTTTTGGCAAAACAAATGCTGTTGCAGCGCCTCATGCAACTATTTTTCATACAGCTACAATGTATCTTTCTAAAACATTATGGCTTTTTCCTTTGGTGATTGTTTTTTATCCCCGCAAAAAAAGAATAAGTAATCAGTCTAAATTTTTTGCACCTAACTATTGATTATTTTTAGTGCTCTTAAAATAATTCTGATTGTCTTCACCTTCTATTCTTAGTAAACTTCCTACTGCAGGCCCTACAATTTTTACGGTAATGAGTTCTTTGGCTGTTGAATATAATGCCATAAATCTTGGCCAGGGGTTTCCTGATTATTTAATGAGCGAGGAATTAATTGCATTGGTTAATCAACACATGAAAGCGGGCCACAATCAATATGTGCATATGAACGGGTTGCCGGGTTTAAGAGAAGTTATAGCAGAAAAAGTTTACAGTTTATATCAGCGGCAAATAAACCCCGATACAGAAATTACAATTACTCCCGGCGGCACGTATGCCATTTATACAGCCCTTACAACAGTTTTGCGGCCCGGCGATGAAGTAATTGTTTTTGAACCTGCATACGATAGTTATATTCCGAATATTGAAATAAATGGCGGGGTACCTGTTCTTATTCCACTTATGTACCCTGATTATAAAATTGATTGGGATATTGTAAGAAAAAACCTTTCTGCAAAAACGAGAATGATAATACTTAATTCACCACATAACCCTACCGGAAGTGTGTTGAGTAAAGAAGATATAATGCAATTACAGGAAATTGTAGCGGGTACAAATATTTTTATTTTGAGTGATGAAGTGTATGAGCATTTAATTTTTGATGATTTGCAGCATGAAAGCATTTTGCGATATGCCGATCTGCTACAGAGAAGTTTTGTATGCTTTTCATTTGGTAAAGTATATCATTGCACAGGTTGGAAACTTGGTTATTGTATAGCACCTTCAATCTTATCTGTTGAATTTAGAAAAGTGCATCAGTTCAATTGTTTTAGCTGCAACTCCCCTTTGCAATTTGCTTTGGCAGATTTTTTAAAACAAAAAGAATCTTATTTGCATCTTGCAAAATTTATGCAGACAAAAAGAGATTACTTTCAGAAGCTAATGCAGCAAACAAAGTTTAAGCCGTTACCTTCTCATGGAAGCTACTTTCAGTTATACAACTATGATAACATTAGCGATGAAAGTGAAAAAGATATGGCAATAAGGTTAACCAAAAGTTTTGGTATAGCAACCATACCAACATCTGCATTTTATAAAGATGGTAAAGATGATAAAGTGCTTAGATTTTGTTTTGCTAAAAAAGAAAATACTTTAGAATTAGCTGTTGAAAGATTATTAAAAGTCTAAAGGCCTGTAGCAGTCAATATTTTATTTACGATTCTTTTTTAGCTGTAGCTTTTTTAGTTGTCTTTGATGATCTTGTTTTTCCGAAAGAACCTTTGAAGGTTTTCCCTTTTTTTGTTTTTTTATCTCCGCGGCCCATAATTAAATTTTAAAAGTTGAAATAATGATTGATGATAATAAAAAAGCAAGATACAAAACCTGCACCTTGCTTTTTTATGCTTAGCCAAGAATTATATTTTTCCAGATAATTCTTTACCTGCCTTAAATTTAGCTACTTTCTTAGCCTTAATTTTAATAACCGCACCTGTTTGAGGATTACGGCCATTGCGGGCAGCTCTTTTGCTAACAGAAAATGTTCCGAAGCCCACTAAAGTAACTTTACCTCCACCTTTTAATGTTTTGGTTACAGATCCTACAAAAGAATCTAAAGCGGCATTTGCCTGTGTTTTTGTAACACCAGCATCGTCGGAAATTTTTGAAATTAATTCAGCTTTGTTCATAGTAAAAAGTTTGTTTTTTATCAGCAACAAATATATACGGTTTTTAATTGTAACAAAATTATTTTTTATGCTTTCCTAAAATATTATAATCGTTGCAAATGCACATGTGGCAAGGGTTTTATAAGGGTACAATGTTTGATGTTTAGTATTGTAAATTTTACAAAGGCTTATAAAATACAGCACTGGCAATGCTTTCAGCCTAACACCTTTACCACAAAGGGTTTTAAGAAGTTAAAATTAAATTTCTGCAAAGAAAAATGGATTGAGGAATTATGCACAATTACTGCACAGGGGTAAATCAAAAATCTATATGTATTAATTGCAACAGAAAGATTAAATATCGATTTCTAAATAGGTAGGACAATGGTCACTATGCTTTGCCTGAGAAAATATTTTCACGTCTTTTATTTTCTTCTTTAAATTCTCGGTAACATTTATATAATCAATTCGCCACCCTTTATTTTCCAGCCGTGTGGTGGGCCGCAATACGTTCCACCATGTATATTGATGTGGCTCTTTATTTAATTCTCTAAATCCATCAACGAACCCGTTGGCTAAAAATTTATCAAACCATGCTCTTTCGTCGGGCAAAAAACCTGTTGTTCTTTTATTACTAATGGGGTTATGAATATCAATTTCTTTATGGGCAATATTGTAGTCGCCACAAACAATTAATTTTTTTCTTGTCTTTTTCAAATTATTTAAAAATTCTAAAAACTCATTAAGCCAAACATATTTATATGACTGCCTTATTTCACCGCTTGTTCCCGATGGAAAGTATGCATTAATTAAAGTAACATCCCCAAAGTCAGCACGGATTACTCTTCCTTCAAAATCACTTTGCTCTATACTGCATCCTTCCACAATATTATCAGGCTTAATTTTGCTAAGAATACCAACGCCGCTGTATCCCTTTTTTTGTGCACAAAACCAATGTGTGTGAAAACCAATATCTTCCATAGCAGCAACATCTATATCGCCTTTATGTGCTTTTACTTCCTGTAAACAAATAACATCTGCTGGGTCAGTATTCAGCCAGTCAATAAAACCTTTTTTTATTGCAGCACGAATACCATTTACGTTGTAGGAAATAATACGCATGAAATTATTTTTAGTAAATAATTTTAAATCAAATCTTCCTTATTCCCTTATTTTTCTTTTCTGTTTTGTATAGCCACCCTGCTTAAAAGTATATCCTATACTTAAAATTACTTCTGCAGTACCAAATGCATGCTTTGCAGCACCTTTGTAAATTTTTAAATTAGAATATCTGGCATAATCTAACTTTCCCGAAAATTCTACATATACATGATTTAAAAAAGTAGTTCTTATTACACCCTCAGTGCCGGTATTCCATCCACCAAACTGAAAGCCCGGGTTATTTCTTTGACCAAAAAAATTATTTTCTACATGTGGAATTACAGGCCCAATACCAGCCTTAACTAAAAGATCAATTTTTATGTTTTTATTTTGATACCATTGCCATCGCTTAACTATATTAAATAAAAGAAAATTAGCGCCATTATTTAAGTAATAAAAAAATCCATTCTCTTCTGAAAATATTAAACTACTATCGGTAAACCTGTTATTTAAATTCCCTATAATTTTTACAGATTGCCCGTTTGTTATAATAAATTTTGTATGATCAAAATTTATTTCTACGCCAAGATTTTTTTTATTATTAAAAAAATACCCTAACCGATAATTGTATTGTGGAATAGTTAAGTCCTTGGAAAAAAAATCCTTCTCATCCCATCCCGGATGATCATGGCCGCTCACAATTTTAAATTGATATTTATTTCCCAAATCGGGCTGACTGATTTTTACTGTACTTTTAGTATACCAATCTTTATTATAGCCCCACGAAAAATAAAATTCGCCCTTTCGGTGAATACGCTTATCCTGAGCTTGGCAATTGTATGTTGCCCATATCACAATTACAATTAAAATCCATTTGACTGATAACATATTTATTGTGTGATAATAACAATTTTATTTCTTATTCCAAAACCGGCCTTAGCCATTTTGTTGCTTCGTCAATCGTCATTTCTTTTCTTTCTGCATAATCTTTTAACTGATCTTCTGCAATTTTACCAACACCAAAATATTTACTTTCAGGATGAGCAAAATACCAGCCGCAGACTGATGATGCAGGATACATTGCCAGTGATTCCGTTAAAATAATTCCCGCATTTTCTGTAGCATTCAACAGATCAAATAATTTATATTTTTCAGTATGATCAGGGCAGGCAGGATAACCGGGTGCAGGCCTGATGCCTAAATATCTTTCATCAATTAATTCCTTTGGTGACAGATGTTCATCTTTTGCATAACCCCAAAATTCTTTCCTGGTTCTTGTATGAAGTAATTCAGCAAAAGCCTCTGCCAGCCTGTCTGCCAGCGCCTGAAGAATTATTTTATTGTAATCATCATGCTCTGATTCAAATCTTTTTATGTGAGATTCAATGCCATGAATTGAAACAGCGAATGCGCCCATGAAATCAGCCCAAGCCCCCCGTCCCCCGAAGGGGGAACTTAGGTCGTTAGTTTCTTTAATACTCTTTAGCTCTTTTAATGTTGAAGAAATTATTTTAATAACCTCATCAGTTCTATTAATAGTTTCATCATTTGTAAATCTTATTACTTTAAATCCTTTTTCACTTAACCATTGGGTTCTGATTTCATCGGATTCTTTATTTTCCGGTAACTGATGAATTAACCCATCAATTTCTATAATTAATCTTTTATCAAGACAAACTAAATCGGCAATATAATTACCGATGATATGTTGTCTTCTGAATTTATATCCTTCTAATTTTTTTGATTTAACTATTTCCCAAAGAGCTTCTTCAGCAATAGTTGGGTTGCTCCGATGTGTTAATGAAAATTCTTTTAAGAACTTATAAGAAGATGGATCAGCCCATTGATAGCCAAAAGCCCCCTGCAGCGGAGAAGCCCCCTGTCCCCCGAAGGGGGAACTTAGGTCGTTACTCTCTTTAATAATGTGAGAGTCTTTTAAATTTAAAGAAGTACTATCTGCACCCTTCTCTTCGGGAAGGACTTCAGTGGAAACTTGCGCCTGCATGGAGGTTTGCGGGGATGGGCTATTTTGCACCAATGGGCTGCTATTTGGCTTTATAAAATCTGTCAATGACATGTTTGCCTGGCCCGGTGCTTTCTTTATTTGCTGGCGAAGAGATTCAAGCTTTATTTCTTTCATTTCTGTTTTCACATTAATAGTATCCTTCCCGTCACTTGATGCTTCCCAAAAACCTACAACCCCTTTTGCCACTAACCATTTTTCTTCTATAATTTTTTTAAGAAGATCTTTTGCATCATTGTAAAGTTTTGTAGCTTCTTTACCAATTATTTTATCAGATAAAATGCCGGGAAACTTTCCATGCATTTCCCATGCAATGAAGAATGGTTGCCAGTCAATGTATTTTTCTATTTCGTTAAGATCATAATCTTCAAAAGTTTTTGTTCCGGTAAAAGTCGGTGTAACAGGTGTAAAATTTTCCCAATCTATTTTGGTTTTATTTTTTTGCGCTTCTTCAAAAGTCAAATAATTTTTTACTGATTTTTTATTTCCGAAATCTTCTTTTAGTTTATCATATTCTGTTTTAATATTTTTTAAGAAGTCGGGTTTTTGTTCTTTACTTAACAAGCTTCCGGCAGCGGTTACACTTCTTGACGCATCTAAAACATGCAGTACGCCGTTATCATATTCCGGCGCAATGCGAACGGCTGTATGCATTCGTGATGTTGTAGCACCGCCGATCAATAATGGCACATTAAAATTTTGCCGCTTCATCTCTCTTGCAATGTGAACCATCTCATCAAGAGAAGGCGTTATCAATCCGCTCAATCCAATTATATCAACATTTTTTTCTTTGGCAGTTTGCAAAATCTTATCTGCAGAAACCATTACACCAAGATCAATAATATCATAGCCATTACAACCAAGCACAACCCCAACAATATTTTTCCCAATGTCATGCACATCACCTTTTACGGTTGCCAATAAAATTTTTGCAGCGCCTGCGCCTTCTTCATTTACTGTGCCTGCGGCAAGATGACCCAAACGTCTTTCTTCTTTTTCTGCTTCGATGTAAGGGGTTAAAACTGCAACTGCTTTTTTCATTACCCTGGCACTTTTCACAACCTGTGGCAGAAACATTTTTCCGCTTCCAAACAAGTCACCGACTATATTCATTCCATCCATCAGCGGGCCTTCAATAACGTCCAAAGGCTTTGGATATTTTACTCTTGCTTCTTCTGTATCTGCATCAATAAAATCTGTAATGCCATTTACCAGCGCATGACTTAATCTTTTTTCAACAAGCTCACTTCGCCATAATTCATCTTTGATAATAACCTTGCCTTTTTGCTTTACAGTTTCAGCAAATGACAAAAGTTTATCTGTTGAATTTTCATTTCTGTTTAAGATAACATCTTCGCAAAGTTCTTTTAATTGAGGTTCTATTTGCTCGTAAACAGGCAATTGGCCCGCATTTACAATGCCCATATCCATGCCCGCATTAATTGCATGATATAAAAAAACTGAATGCATTGCATCTCTTACTGTATCATTTCCACGAAATGAAAATGAAACATTACTTACACCGCCACTAACTTTTGTTAGCGGCATTTTTTGTTTTATAATTCTTGTTGCTTCGATAAAATCTACACCATAATTATTGTGTTCTTCAATGCCGGTTGCAATTGCAAAAATGTTGGGATCAAAAATTATATCCTGTGGATCATATCCAACTTGTTCTGTAAGAATTTTATAAGCCCGTTCAGAAATGTTCACTTTCTTATCCAATGTATCCGCTTGCCCATTCTCATCAAATGCCATTACAATTACTGATGCACCAAAGCTTTTACAAATAAAAGCCTGCTCAACAAATTTTTCTTCGCCTTCCTTCATCGAAATAGAATTCACAATGCACTTGCCCTGCACACATTTTAATCCTGCCTGGATAATAGAAAACTTAGAAGAATCAATCATGATAGGGATCTTCGCAATGTCAGGCTCAGCCTGCAAAAGATTTAAAAATGTCGTCATTGCTTTTTCGCCATCCAGCAATGCATCATCCATGTTTACATCTAAAACTTGTGCGCCGCTTTCCACCTGCTGACGAGCAACAGAAAGCGCTTCTTCATATTTATCTTCCCTTATTAATCGTGCAAATTTTTTAGAGCCGGTAACATTGGTTCGCTCACCAACATTCACAAAATTTGTTTCAGGACGAACGATCAAAGGTTCTAATCCTGCAAGGCGAAGAAATGGTTGTATGGTTGTTTCAGTCATTTTATTTAGTCAACATTTAATCTTTAATCAACATCGTTGTGTATTCTAAGATATAGCCAAAAAAAAATTAGTTGTTTACGTCTTAGGCTAAAGCCAGTGAATAGTTTTTATTTTTGCCACGACCTTAAGGTCGTGGCTATTAAAAAACTGAAAATTTGGCTTTAGCCAAATTAATAAATCGCCTTAAAATTATTCTTTATCAAACTCTACCAATCACACTAACGCTTCTTCCAATACCGGTAACTCTCTCGGTTTAAATTTTTTCACCTGCTCTGCAATGTGTTTTATATGATCAGGAGTTGTACCACAGCAGCCGCCAACAATATTTACAAAACCTTCTGCTGCCCACTCTTCAATAATGTGTGCAGTTTCATGCGGTTGTTCATCATACTCTCCAAAAGCATTTGGTAAACCCGCATTGGGATAGGCTGATGTGTAACAATTTGCAATCTGGCTAAGCTCTTCAATGTGTGGCCGCATTTCCTTTGCGCCCAAAGCACAATTTAATCCTATACTCAAAGGTTTTGCATGAGAAACGGAAATGTAAAATGCTTCCAAAGTTTGTCCGCTCAATGTTCGTCCGCTTGCATCCGTAATAGTTCCACTGATCATGATGGGAAGCTCTTTCAATTTATTATCCCTGAAAAATTTCTTTATTGCGTAAATTGCTGCTTTTGCATTTAACGTATCAAAGATTGTTTCTATCAATAAAATATCAACTCCACCATCAACCAATCCTTTTATTTGTTCGGTATAGGCATTGGCAACTTCATCAAAAGTTACTGCACGATAGCCTGGATTGTTTACATCGGGTGAAAGACTCAAAGTTTTATTTAGAGGACCAATTGCACCGGCAACAAACTTAGCATCTTCTGAATTAAAATTTTTTATTGCTTCTCTTGCACATTTAGCAGCTGCAACATTTAATTCGTAAGCCAAAGATTGCATATCATAATCCGCTTGCGCAATGGATGTGCTGCTGAAAGTATTTGTTTCAATAATATCAGCGCCGGCTTCCAAATATTGTTTGTGAATTTCTTCAACAATTTGTGGTTGGGTTAGGCTAAGCAGATCATTATTTCCTTTTACATCGGTATGCCAGTCTTTAAATCTTTCACCCCGATAATCTTTTTCTTCAAGTTTGTAACGTTGGATCATTGTGCCCATTGCACCATCAATAATTAAGATGCGTTCATTTAAGCAATCATGAATTGTTTTCATTTTGTTTAATTTATGTATGCGGTTGCAGTGAGTGTTCCTTCGCTATGTTCTGGACAGGCTCCACGATGATGACCAAAGCTGTGACTGCTCACTAAAAAAAATTAATAAACTTTTAAACGAAATTTAAAATCCTGGAGAGATGTACAGAATGGTTTCGTTTATTAGTTCGATTTCTTACTCCTAACATCCGGCTGAACAATAAACAAATCCGCCTGAATGCGATGTAAAAATAAAACAAGAAACTGGTAATGCAAAATCAATGGCGCCTTAAAAGTCACTGCCCTATTTGATTTATGTCATCGTCAAATGAATCCTGTTTTTTAGAAAGATTGGATTTAAGAATTATGTACCCCGTAATGGCGCCGGTAACTGCTACAAGTTCAACACTAATAATATTATCTGTTCCAAAAATAACCACACCAATTAATGCCCCGATAAATTCTCCTGCCACCCATGCCAACACAGTATAAAGTTTCCAGATACCAGGCTTTAACCCTTTAGTACCGGCAATTCTACCTATTTCTTTAGCAAGAAAGATTAATGCAATAATTTCTAGCACTGATAAAAATTAAACGAGGTCAATATCAAAATTCACAAGCTGAACAAACTCTTCAAGCCTTGTATCTATATCTTTTTTAGTTATCTCTTTTAATCTTTGCGGACCAAATTTTTCTACACAAAAACTTGCCATTGCAGAGCCAACAATGATGGCGGTTTTCATGTTTTCGAAACTAATATCTTTTGTACGGGCAAGATGACCGATAAAACCTCCTGCGAAACTATCGCCGGCGCCTGTAGGGTCAAATACATCTTCTAACGGAAGCGCAGGCGCAAAAAAAACATGATTGCCATGAAAGAGCAAAGCGCCATGTTCCCCCTTTTTTATGATGAGATATTTTGGACCGATTTCCAATATTTTTTTTGCCGCCTTAACTAAAGAAAATTCACCACTTAATTGTCTTGCTTCGGTGTCATTAATTAACAACACATCTATCATTTTTAAAACTTTTTTTAAATCGCTCAAGGCTGTATCCATCCAAAAGTTCATTGTGTCCAGCACAATTAATTTAGGGCGTTTTTTAAGTTGCTTTATTACACTTATCTGCAGGCTTGGCATTAAATTTCCAAGCATTAAAAAATCAGCATCCTGGTATGAGTCAGGAACTTTAGGATCAAAATCAGCAAGAACATTAAGGTCTGTTATTAAAGTATCCCTTGTGTTCATATCCATGTGATACTTTCCGCTCCAGAAAAAAGATTTTTTAGTTTTTACAATTTCCACTCCATCTAAATGCACACCGCGTTTTTTTAATTCCTCCATTTCTTCTTCCGGAAAATCTTTGCCCACAATTGAAATTTGCTGAACAGGTTTTGTAAGATGACTTGCAGCATACGCAACATAAGTGGCAGAGCCGCCAACAATTTTATCTATTTTATCAAAAGGAGTTTCGATAGCATCAAAAGCCATTGTGCCAACAGTGATAAGAGACATAAATAAATTTTAAAGATTAAAACTGTGCAAATGTAATTGATTACATGTTTTATTCTTATCAACGAAAAAGAGTTTTTAATTTTGCTGATGCTTATTCAACTACATCCTGATAATCCGCAGCCACGTTTGCTAAAACAAATTGCTGATTGTTTAAAAAGCGGCGGTATTATTATTTATCCTACGGATACAATTTATGGTTTGGGCTGCGATATTCATCAGCAAAAGGCAGTTGAACGAATTTGTAAAATAAAAAATGTAGATCCGCAAAAGGCACAACTGTCCTTCATTTGCAAAGATCTCAGTCACCTAAGCGATTATACTAAAAGTATTGATACGCCTTTGTATCGTATGCTGAAAAATTATTTGCCGGGGCCTTATACTTTTATTTTGTCGGCAAGTAAACAGGTACCCAAAATTTTAAAAAGTAAAAAAGAAACAATTGGCCTTCGTGTTCCTGATAATATTATTTGTCAGCAAATATTAGATACGTTAGATAACCCTATTTTAAGTGCTTCGCTGCCGGGAGATATGGTTGAAGAATACACTGACCCTCAAATTATTTTTGAAAAATTTGGAGCCACTGTTGATTTAGTTATTGACGGCGGAACCGGCGGAATGAATCCCTCTACTGTTATCGATTGCACAACAGATGAATGGAAAATTATCCGGCAAGGGGTTGCTGAATGGGAGGCATAGTTAATAATTCTTCAGGAAGATCATCATCATTACCACCACAAAGCTTTGCAGCAAAAATATTAAAACTCTTACGGTGATATTTGCATAGGCCATGTTTTTCTATAGCGCTGCG
>JALYYX010000152.1 GCA_030946075.1 Bacteroidota bacterium
GCAAACATCTCTGTAAAATCTCCTAAAGAAAACTTAGCAACTTTTTCAGTGTATTCCATTGGTTCTTCAAGTTCATCATCTTCAACAACTATTTTTTTATAAAAATGTGTTTCATCAAACCATTTGGTAATAAAATAATTTACATTATCAATTTGCTTTTCGCTTTTATGCACAAGGTTATCTTCTGCATAATGTGTATTTAAATAATCCATAACAAAAATGCCATTTGCTTTTAAAGATTGAGCTATTGTTCTAATCGCATTATCGTGCTCACGCCTCGTTTTAAAATATCCGAAACTGGTAAAGAAATTAAATGCGTAATCAAAATAATTTATTCTGTAAGGAAGACGCATGTCATGTACAAAAAATTCAAGGTTTTCTGATTCATGTTCCTTTGCCTCCCGAATACTGTCTTCAGAAAGATCAATGCCTGTAACACAAAAACCTTTGCCTGCAAGTTGTATTGAATGTCGTCCCTTGCCGCATGCAACATCCAGCATATTTGCACCTTTCAGGGGTTGCAGGAGATCAATTAATTTATTAATGAAATCAGCGGCCTCCTGCTCATCACGTTTAAAATACAACTGATGATAATATGGAGAATTGAACCAATCTCTAAACCACACTGCTGCCATGTTTCAAAAATACATTATTCGCATTTACTTCCTCAATTCATTGGTCATTAGGTTATTTGTCATCAGGGTGCCAGAAAAATAATCACATTGACTTAATGACTATTGACTGAATGACTTCATGATCAAATTATCAGCCCAAATTAACTCCATTGTTTTATTTACATTTGCAGCCTAAAAAAGCAGAAAAGTGGCATTGATAAAAAGTATATCCGGTATTCGCGGAACAATAGGAGGTAAGCCTGGTGATAACCTAACCCCCTTGGATATTGTAAAATTTACAGCGGCGTATGCAAGCAGAATTACTGATAAAATTAATAAAAAAATAGTTATAGGCCGGGATGGACGGATTAGCGGAGAATTAGTGAGCAGGCTTGTTTCAAGCACTTTGCTCTCATCAGGGTTTGATGTAATTGATCTTGGTTTAAGCACAACACCAACAGTTGAAATGGCAGTAAAATTAGAAAATGCAGCTGGTGGTATTATTATTACTGCAAGCCATAACCCTAAAGAATGGAATGCATTAAAATTATTAAACAAAGACGGGGAGTTTATAAATGCCGAAGAAGGATTAGCAATTCTTCAGCTTGCCGAAAAGGAACATTTCAATTTTGTTTCTGTTGATAAATTAGGTGTATATAAACAGGATGATTCATATCTGCAAAAACATATTGATGCTGTTATTAATTATGAATCAGTAGATGCAACTGCAATAAAAAAAAGTAAATTTAAAATTGTTGTTGATGGTATAAATAGTACTGGCTCCACTTTTGTGCCTGCATTATTAAGTGCTTTAGGTTTAAAAGACATAATTATTTTAAATGAAGAGGTGAACGGAAAATTTGCACACAATCCCGAGCCTTTGCCACAGCATTTAGCTGAGTTGAGTGCTGCTGTAAAAAAGCACGGAGCTGATCTTGGAATTGCTGTAGACCCTGATGTAGACAGGCTTTGCTTTGTTTGTGAAGATGGAAGTATGTTTGGTGAAGAGTATACTTTGGTGGCAGTTGCAGATTATGTTTTAAGTAAAAGAGGCGGTAATTCTGTTAGCAATATGTCTTCAACAAAGGCTCTGAAGGACATAACTGAAAAACATGGAGGCAAATATTTTCCTTCAGCAGTAGGAGAGGTAAATGTTGTTAGTAAAATGAAAGAGGTAAATGCAGTAATTGGGGGCGAAGGCAATGGCGGAATTATTGTTCCTGATTTCCATTATGGCAGAGATGCATTAATTGGTATTGGATTATTTCTATCGCATTTAGCGCAATTTAAAAAAAGTATCAAGCAGTTAAGAGGTTCATACCCTGAATATTTTATTTCTAAAAACAAAATTGCTTTAGAAAAAAATGTTGATGTAAAGGCAATATTTAAAAAGATAAAAGAGAAATATAAAAACAATCCGGTTAACACTGATGACGGATTAAAAATAGAATTTGATAATGATTGGGTTCATCTTCGCACAAGCAATACAGAGCCTATAATAAGAATTTATTCTGAAAGCAATTTTGAAACCACTGCAGAAAATATTGCACGGAGGCTAATGAAAGATATTAGTGAAGTTATGTAAGTACAAATATGAATAGAATTTATTTTGATAACGCTGCAACAACTTCTCTCGATCCCGAAGTGCTGGATGCAATGATGCCTTACCTTACCGAAAAATTTGGTAATCCATCTTCTATTTATTCTTATGGCAGAGAAACAAGAATGGCAATAGAAAATGCAAGAAAATCTGTTGCAAAAATTATTAATGCCCACCCAGCAGAAATATTTTTTACCAGTGGAGGAACTGAAAGCAGCAACACCGCAATTACAGCATCAGTAAGGGATTTGGGCTGTAAAGTAATTATTAGTTCACTAATTGAGCATCATGCCACATTACATACAATTGAAAATTTACATTGCAATAAAGAGGTAGAATTAAAATATGTAAAACTATTGCCCGATGGCCATATTGATATTGCCCACCTTGAAAAGCTTTTAATGGAAAGCAAACAAAAATGCCTTGTTACTTTAATGCATGCTAACAATGAGATAGGTAACATTTTAGATATAAATGCTGTTGGAAATCTTTGTAAAAAATACAATGCTGTTTTTCATTCTGATACTGTGCAAACTGTTGGTCATTTTCCTTTTGATCTTAGAACCACGCCTGTGCATTTTATTACAGGAGCAGCGCATAAATTTCATGGCCCAAAAGGAGTGGGAATTTTATACATGAATGAAAATGTAAAAATTAAACCGTTTGTATACGGTGGTGCACAGGAGCGTAACATGCGTGCAGGTACAGAAAACTTATATGGCATTGTAGGTTTTGCAAAAGCATTGGAAATTGCTACAGAAAATTATGAAAAGGAAAGAGCGGTCATTACAGAAGTAAAAATGTATATGATGGAACAATTGAAAAAAAATATCCCGGGTGTAATATTCAATGGCGACCCCAATGGCAAAAGTTTATATACTATTTTAAGCCTAAGTTTTCCAAAGTCCGAAAAATCGGAAATGCTTTTATTCAATCTTGATATTCACAATATCTGTGCAAGTGGAGGTAGCGCCTGTACTTCAGGTGCCGATGCGGGCAGCCACGTAATAAGAGCCATTAATAATAACACTAATCAAATAACTATTCGGTTTTCTTTTAGCAAACACAATACAAAAAATGAAGTTGATACAGTTGTAAAAACGCTGAAAGAATTAATGTAAATATTTTGGTGACCAACATTTAGTTTCTCATAGCAACATCGTGGAGCCTGTACTGAACGAAGTGAATGTATCACTCACTTCTACGGCATATCTTATTCATCTATCTTAATATCAATAACAGAATATCATTGTAAGAGTCTATGATGAATCTGCCGAGTTTGGTGTTAGTTAGCAAATACATAATCTTGTGATTGTAGAATTCAATAATTAAAATGAATCCATTTCTGCAGGGTTATCATCCCACTCATTTGGTTCCATAATGTTGTTTCAGTCCCTAAAACAAAATGCCTGCCATTATTTATATAATGTGGATAAGTTTAAAGTAAGATGGCAAAAGATGCTGGCTGAAACTAAGAAGGATTTTAAAACCTTCCTGGTTTTTCGGGGTGGTTTTTCAGGAAAGATGCTTCTTCCGTTTTTATAGAATTGGAAACAAGCTTATTAATGGTTTCAATCTCCGTTGCAGTTAAGTATCGCCATTTTCCTGGTGCAATACCGGCTAACGCAATATTCATGATTCTAATGCGAACGAGTTTTATTACATGATAATTTAATGCCTCACACATCCTTCTTATTTGCCTGTTCAAACCCTGGGTTAATATTATTTTGAAAACATATTTACTTTCCTGTTTTACAAAACATTTTTGTGTAATGGTATCTAATATATTTACCCCGTTGCTCAGGTGTTTTATAAAGTCAGGTGTTATGGGTTTATCCACTGTCACTATATATTCTTTTTCATGATTATTACCTGCCCGTAGAATTTTATTTACAATATCGCCGTCATTGGTTAAAAATATTAATCCTTCAGAAGGCTTGTCCAGTCTGCCTATTGGGAATATTCTTTTTGGATAATTAATAAAATCAATGATATTGTATTTGTCTTTACGGTCAGTTGTAGAAGATACGCCAACGGGCTTATGGAAGGCAATATAAATTGATTTTTCTTTTTGTTGTAATGGTTGACCGTCGATTTTGATTATATCATCAGAAGTTACACGATTACCTAACTTAGCTAAATTGCCATTTACACTTACCCGGCCTGCATTAATTAATTTATCTGCTTCTCTTCTTGAGCAAAATCCTGTTTCACTTATAAATTTATTCAGGCTTATGTCTGCACCTTTATTCATAAGCTAATTAAAGTCATTCTGGTTTTTTATGTGTTCTTTTTATAAAAAAATAAACGCATAAAGCTATACTTACTATCATTATCAATCCTGAACTTCTAACATCCATTTTAATAGTAGCTTAATTTTTTAATTAATTCCTGTGGCAGTTTGGGTAATTTTTTTCTTTCAATTAAAAATGTAGAAAGACCTTCAATGTCTCTGAAAATATTATGTTTTGTCAAGGCGCCTTCAAGATAACCTGAACCGGAAGTTCCGCCTGTACCTGTTCTTAGCCCTATCATTCTTTTTACCATCACCAAATGTTTATGCCGCCATCCAGCCATTTGATGATCAATTTCTACAAGGCTGTCTACTATTTTATAAGATGTTTGAAACACGGGGAAATCCCTGTACAACATAATGAACAATGCGGCTCTCATTGCTTTTGGAGATAAAGTAGTTTTTATTGACTGTATGTCTTCATCATTAAAATTTCCTTTCTTCTCAAAAAAAATATAATCGAAATTGTAAATGTTAGCAGATTCTCTTTCGGTTAACCCTGCCTTATAAATTTTTCGGTAATCACTCCAGAAAGGATGAAGATCATCATCAGGCTTATGATAGTTGTTCCAAAATTCGTTTTCAAAGAAGGGCATTCTTTCTAACCAGTTATTTATAAAAAATAATAAAGATTTTTCGCTTTCTGATTTATTTATTTCCAGAAGATCTTCTGTTGTAAATCCGCCTTCGTTAGTTCTTTTATAATAATCTTTTTGATGACGTCTGTTCATCGTTAATCCAAGCATAGTCTCTACCAGCCTAAATTGCAGGCTTTGAAACCCTGATGAAGGTGTGAGTAGATTTCTGAATTCTAAAAAATCCAAAGGTGTCATTGTATCCATCAATCCAACCTGTTGATTTAATAATTCAAGAATGCGAATGATACGACGTAAGCGATGACTAACAAGGTTGAGATCTTCTGAGTTATCATCGATCTTTTCTTTTTTAAAAACATTACAAATAAATTCCAGCTCAAAAAGAATTTGTTTAAACCATAATTCATACGCCTGGTGAACAATAATAAAAAGCATTTCATCATGCGCAGGTTCATTTTCTTTTTTAAAACTTACAGGCTGCTGGGCCGATAAAAGTTTATCGAGTTGGAGATAGTTACTGTAATACATTTTATTTTCCATTGTTGTAATTCATAAAAGTCATAAGTAAACATCCTTGCGATGTGCAATTTTTAATATTTCAATAATAAGGATATCATGCTGAACAGAATAAATTATCCTGTAATTGCCAACACGAATCCTGTATAAGTTTTTAAAACCTTTTAATTTTTTGTATCCGGAAGGCAATGGATTGTTTCGAAGGATTAATATGCGTTCATTGATTGCTATTACTGTATCAACATCAAAATTTGCAAGCTCTTTCTCAGCTGATCTTTTTATTTTTAGCTGATAGCTTCCCATTTGAAGATTTTGCTTTTAAAATTTTTGTAACGGCTTTTTCAAAATCAACAGATGGTTCCTGCATTCTGTTTTGTGCCTCAAGTCCATCAAGAAAATCTTCAATTTCCTCTTTATAATTTTTTAAGTTAATAACTACTGCAGTTTTATTTCCACGCTCATCAGTTATATAATTAACTCCTTTCATAATTTGTTTTGTCAAATTTAATTAAAATTTCCGGCATGCATTCGGTATCTATTTCACCATGTTTTTTATTTCCTGCAATTTTAATAATGCCTCTACGGGAGTGAGACGGTTAATGTCTACTGCTTCTAAAATTTTTCTTATTTCTTCAAAAGCCTGTGAGTGAGCATCAAAAATACTAAGCTGTAATTTAGGCGCTGATAATTTTTTTACCGAATCATCAATGCTCTCATCAACATGTTTTGTTTCCAATTGTTTTAAAACTTCATTTGCTCGCTGAATGAGTGTTGGCGGCATTCCCGCCATCTTTGCTACATGAATTCCAAAGCTGTGTGTGCTTCCGCCGGCCGCTAATTTTCTTAAGAAGATTATTTTATTGCCTACTTCTTTATTGGTTACATGATAGTTTTTTACCCGTGGCAATTTATTTTCCAGTTCATTCAATTCATGATAATGTGTTGCGAATAAAGTTTTAGGCGCATGAAGTGAACTATGTAAAAATTCAACAATACTCCAGGCAATAGAAATACCATCGTAAGTGGATGTTCCCCTTCCGATCTCATCCAGCAATATCAAACTTTTTGGAGTGAGATTATTGATGATGCTTGCTGTTTCATTCATCTCCACCATGAAAGTGCTTTCGCCACTGCTGAGGTTATCATTGGCGCCAACCCTTGTAAATATTTTATCTGTGAGAGGAATTTTTGCCTCTTCTGCAGGAACAAAGCTTCCCATGTGCGCCATTAAAGTTATAAGTGCAGTTTGCCGCAGGATGGCACTTTTACCACTCATGTTTGGCCCGGTTAAAATAATTATTTGCTGCGAAGAAGGATCTAAAAAAATATCATTGGGAATATAACTTTCGCCTTGTGGCAAATTTCTTTCTATTACAGGATGACGGCTTTCAGTAAGCATCAATTCATTACCGTAATGCAGTTCAGGTTTTTTATAATTGTACTGCAATGCATTGTTGGCAAAGCAGCAAAGGCAATCCAATACTGCCATTACGTGGCCATTAACCTGCATGGGTGCTATGTAATCCTGCAATTCATTTACAAGCTTTTCAAATATTTGTAGCTCTATCTGTAATATTTTTTCTTCTGCTCCTGTAATTTTTTCTTCATACTCTTTTAGCTCAGGAGTGATATATCTCTCAGCATTGGCAAGAGTTTGTTTGCGTATCCATTCGGCAGGTACTTTGGCCTTATGCAGGTTTGTTACTTCGAGGTAATAACCAAAAACATTATTAAACCCAATTCTCAATGAAGAAATTCCTGTAGCATCACATTCTTTTTTTTGCAGTTCAAGCAAATATGCTTTTCCATTGGAGGAAATATTCCTTAGCTCATCAAGATCTTCATTAACGCCTTTTGCAATTACATTTCCTTTTGATGCAGCGATGGGAGGATTATCAGGAATTTCTTTTACAATTTTTTCTGCAATGTATTTACATGGATTTAGTGAATCTCCCAATCTTTTTAAGTATTCATTTTCAGAATTGTTGCAGGCAGATTTTATAAGTTCCACCTGTTGTAATCCTTTCGCAATTTGTAAAACTTCTCTCGGGTTTATTTTCTTTAGAGGGATTTTGCTCACCAGTCTTTCTACATCACCAGATTGCTTAATGAATTGCGATATTTTATTTCTTACATCAACAGATTTAATTAAAAATTCAACTAATGATAACCGTTCTTCAATTTTATTTATATCAGTGAGAGGCAACACCATCCAGCGTTTCAGTAGCCTTGCTCCCATTGGAGAAACTGTATTATCCAAAACTTTAAGAAGAGAATTATTGCCTTCAACTCCTCCAATCAATTCAAGATTGCGGATGGTAAACCTGTCCATCCATAAATGATCGTCCTTATCAATTCTTTGTAAAGAAGTTATGTGCTGCAGATTTGGATGTTCAGTATCTTTTAAATAATACAGCACAGCGCTTGCAGCAATAATGCCGTTGTGCAGGTCTTCAACGCCAAAACCTTTAAGGTTTAACGTGCCAAAATGTTTCAATAAATTTTCTTTGGAATACGTTTCGGTAAATATCCATTCATCTAAAGTGTAAGTATAAAATTTACTTCCGAAATAATTTTTAAATTGCTTTTGCCTGTTGCGCTGAAAAACAATTTCAGCGGGCTGAAAACTTTGCAGGAGTTTATCAGCATATTCTTTATCACCTTCCGCAATAAAAAATTCCCCGGTAGAAATATCTAAAAAAGCAATACCAATTTTTTCATCATCATTAAAATGCAGACCGCATAAAAAGTTGTTCCGATTGTGTTCAAGTAATTTATCATTGGTGGCCACGCCGGGGGTTATCATTTCTGTAACGCCACGCTTTACAATTCCTTTTACCAGCTTTGGGTCTTCCAACTGATCGCAAATTGCAACGCGGTAGCCAGCCTTTACTAATTTGTGAAGATATGTATCCAGCGCATGATGTGGAAAGCCTGCAAGTTCAAGTGCTGTAGGAGAATTATTATTTCGCTTGGTAAGTGTGATGCCTAAAACTTTTGAAGCGGTAACAGCATCGCTGCCGAAAGTTTCATAAAAATCTCCCACGCGAAACAGCAAAATTGCATCAGGATATTTCGCCTTGATAGCATTATGCTGAACCATCATCGGAGTATCTGAACCAGTTTTTGCCATATTAATAGTCAAACAAAAATAAGGTTTTAGGATGTGGGGAGAAAGGTATGTATTCATTTGAATTACCTTTGCCAATAAGCGTTTGTGAGATGAAAAAACTAAGCATGGATGAATTGGAGAGAAAGACAGTTGACGAATTCAGACATTCAAAAAAATTTCCTGTAGTAGTAGTTTTGGAAAATATCAGGAGCATGCACAATGTTGGAAGTGTGTTCAGAACTGCGGATGCTTTTTTAATTGAAGCTATCTACATTTGCGGTTACACTGCACAACCCCCACGAAAAGAAATTGATAAAACAGCGCTTGGCGCAACAGACACAGTGGCCTGGAAATATTTTGCAACAGGCAGAGATGCCATTGAAAATTTGAGAAAAAGTGAATACAAAATATTTGCTATAGAGCAGGTTGATAAAAGTATTTCCTTAGAAAAATTCAATCAATTAAATATTGATAAAGTTGCCTTTGTGTTTGGTAATGAAGTGAGCGGCGTAGCTTCCGATACAATTATTTTGTGTGATGACTGTATTGAAATACCTCAATTCGGTATGAAGCATTCTTTAAACATTTCTGTTGCTGCAGGAATTGTTTTGTGGGAAGTAGTGAGAACCATGATTTTCGGGGTTAATGAGATTAACAGGAAATAAAATTTATAGCTTCAATACAAGCATTTAATTAAATTTGTAATATGGAAACAATTATTGTAAAACCTAAAAATAGTAATGAGTATAATGAGGTACTAACTCTTCTTCGGAAAATGAAAGTTAAGACTGAAATATATAAAGAACGCTCCAAAACAGAAATACTTACAAGCATAGAGAAAGGTGCTAAGGAAGCTAAATTATATCTTCAGGGAAAAATAAAGCTTCAGGATGCACAAAATCTTTTAAGTGAATTATAAAATTGTAATCACACCTGAATTTCATAAGGAAATTAAGCATCTTTCAAAAAATATCCTTCTCTGCATAGTGATTTCGAAATCTTTCTAAAACAACTTTCAATAAATCCATTTCAAGGGACATCCTTAGGGAAAAATTTATATAAAATAAGATTAGCCATTTCCAGTAAAGGAAAAGGTAAAAGCGGAGGCGCAAGAGTTATCACTTATATTCATGTTATCGCTCAAACAATTCTTTTGATAAGTATTTACGATAAATCAGAAAGAGAAACAATTAGTGATAAAGAAATAACCGAACGACTAAAACACTTTATGTTTTGATTAGCACAGTAAAAAATTATCTCTCCCTTGTAAAATTTGCGCATACCATTTTTGCTATGCCTTTTGCATTGATTGGGTTTTTTTTAGGGATAAAACATGATCAACCTATCAACTTATCAACTTATCAACTTGTAACTAAACTTCTATTAGTTATACTTTGCATGGTCTTTGCCCGTAACGCAGCCATGGGCTTTAATCGCTGGCTCGATGCAAAATTTGATGCACTCAATTCTCGGACGGCGGTTAGAGAAATTCCTGCAGGAATTATAACTCCTAAAAATGCTTTGC
>JALYYX010000201.1 GCA_030946075.1 Bacteroidota bacterium
ATTGTAGGTTACATCGGACCAAGAGAAGCTTACCCGATAATTATTACCGGTTTAAAAAGACAGGAATATCGCGGCTACGACAGTACCGGCGTTGCTATAATTAATAAAGAAGGTTTACAGGTTTATAAAAAGAAAGGTAAAGTAGCTGAGCTTGAAAATTCCCTGATAGGAAAACCCTTGAGCGCTCACATTGGCATCGGGCATACACGTTGGGCAACTCACGGAGAACCCAGTGACATCAATGCGCATCCGCATACAAGCGCCAGCGGAAAATTGGCGATGATACACAATGGTATCATTGAAAATTATGGACAGTTAAAACAGGAATTACTGAATAAAGGTTACACATTTTCCAGCGAAACAGATACTGAAGTTTTATTAAATTTTATAGAAGAAATAAAGAAAAATAATAAATGTTCTTTAGAAGAAGCGATACGCATCGCACTAAAAAGAGTTGCCGGCGCTTATGTTATTTTATTAATAGATGCTGATAATCCTGATACAATTATTGCTGCAAGAAAAGGAAGCCCTTTGGTGATCGGTATTGGAAAGGGTGAACACTTTCTTGGCTCCGATGCCACACCGATGCTGGAATACACAAAGGAAGTTGTGTACGTAAATGATTATGAAGTTGCCATTGTAAAAGCCGATGAGCTTATCTTAAAAAATCTGGGTAATGAAACACAAACTCATTACATCACTAAACTTGACATGGAGTTGGCCGCTATTGAAAAAGGAGGGTACGAGCATTTCATGCTGAAAGAAATTTTTGAACAGCCACATACTATTTACGATTGCCTTCGCGGAAGGCTTGATGCCAAAGCAGGAACAATAACTATGAAAGGTGTACAGGATAATATTGAACAGTTGATAAATGCCAACAGAATTATTATTGTGGCATGCGGCACAAGCTGGCACGCAGGCTTAATTGCAGAATATATTATTGAAGAACTGTGCAGAATTCCTGTTGAAGTAGAGTATGCTTCAGAGTTTCGCTATCGTAATCCGATCATTAATAAAGGAGATGTTATCATTGCTATTTCACAAAGTGGCGAAACAGCTGATACATTAGTGGCCATTGAAAAAGCAAAAGAAAATGGTGCAATAATTTTTGGTATTGTAAACGTTGTTGGTTCCTCCATTGCCCGTGTATCACATGCCGGTGCTTACACACATGCCGGCCCTGAAATTGGCGTAGCTTCTACAAAAGCGTTCACTGCGCAATTGGCTGTACTAATGATGATGGCCTTAAAAATTGCAAAAGAAAAAGGAACAATAAGTGAAGAATATTATTCAAAGTTACTTTTTGAATTGGAAGATATTCCTGAAAAAGTGGAAGCTCTTTTAAAAAATGTTGATGAAATAAAAGTCATTGCACAAAAATATAAAGGAGCATCCGATGCCTTATTTCTTGGCAGAGGATATAATTTTCCTGTTGCATTAGAAGGTGCATTAAAACTTAAAGAAATTTCTTACATACATGCCGAAGGTTATCCGGCAGCAGAAATGAAGCATGGACCTATAGCTTTGGTTGATAAAAATTTGCCCGTAGTTTTTGTTGCAACCAAAGATGCTTATCACGCAAAAATTGTAAGCAATATCCAGGAAATAAAAGCCCGTAAAGGAAAAGTGATCGCAATAATTTCCGAAGGCGATGAAATTATTCCCGGCATGGCCGATGATGTTTTTGTAGTGCAACCGGCAGATGAAATTGTTGCACCATTGTTAAGCGTAATTCCTTTGCAGCTTCTCTCCTATTATATTGGTGTTGCCAAAGGCTGCGATGTTGATAAGCCTAGAAATCTTGCAAAATCAGTAACGGTGGAGTAAATAATAATTTATAATTTTAGAACTTGCCTACCGGCAGGCATGTGGAGAAAGGAAAATTATTATCGGTTTTTCATTCTCCATTTTCCATTTTATAATTTTAATTAGGTATGAATATCATTACTAAACATCCTGTAAATAATTTAGGCTACGGGTTTATTGATAAAAAATATCTGCCTGAACAAAAAGATGAATATTATTTACGCAATATTCAAAATAAAAATGGAATTAGTTACCGGCAACTCACCAGTATAGAAAAAGAAATATTAATAAGAAATGGAAATAACTCTGATGACTGGAGCAAGATTTTGGTTTCAGATGCATTTGATCCCGGTCTTGTAAAAAACTGCAAGTTCTTCGGTCTGGTCCGCATTGGGAAATTAGAGCCATTTTATCTTGAGTTTCATAACCTAAGGATGGCTGTAGGATTGTATAACAGCACAATTATCAGTTGTGATTTTGGTGATAATGTTTGCATTGATAATGCATTTTATTTAAGCCATTATATTCTTGGGAAAGAAGTGATGATTGCCAATGTGAACGAGTTGGCAACAACCGATTATTCAAAATTCGGAAATGGAATTTTAAAAATGGGGGAAGATCCAAACGTAAGAGTATGGATGGAACTGTGTAATGAAAATGGCGGAAGAAAAGTTTTACCTTTTGATGGAATGTTGCCCGGAGATGCTTACCTGTGGAGTAAGTATATTGATGATGAACAACTGCAAAATAAATTTATTGAGTTCACTGAAAAAAAATTTGATAAACAACGTGGCTATTATGGAACCGTTGGCGACCGTACGGTTATAAAAAATTGCAAGATTATAAAAGATGTTCGTATAGGAACGGATGCATATATAAAAGGTGCAAATAAATTAAAGAACCTTACCATTAACAGCGATGAAGAACGCACCTCACAAATTGGCGAGGGCTGCGAAATGGTGAATGGAATTATCGGGTATGGCTGTAGAATTTTTTATGGAGTAAAGGCAGTTCGTTTTGTAATGGCATCTCATTCTCAACTAAAATATGGAGCCCGGCTCATCAACTCTTATTTAGGAAATAATTCCACTATTTCCTGTTGCGAAGTTTTAAATTCATTAATTTTTCCGGCGCATGAACAGCATCACAATAATTCCTTTTTGTGTGCATCATTGGTTATGGGCCAAAGCAATATTGCGGCCGGTGCAACTATCGGCAGCAATCATAACAGCAGGAGCAATGATGGTGAAATAGTTGCGGGTCGTGGCTTTTGGCCAGGGTTGTGCGTAAGCTTAAAACATAATTCAAAGTTTGCAACTTTTACCATTTTAGCAAAAGCAGATTTTCCTACCGAATTAAATATTCCTATTCCTTTCAGTTTGGTAAGTAATAATGTTGCAAACGACAGGCTGGTGATAATGCCTGCTTATTGGTTCATGTATAATATGTATGCACTGTCACGCAATACATGGAAGTATGTTGATAGAGACAGGAGAACAGAAAAAATTCAAAAAATAGAATATAATTATTTGGCACCCGATACTATAAATGAAATATTTGAGGCCATTAAAATTCTTTCACAAATTTCTGCGGATGAAAATGGATGTTACTTTATAGAAGGCATGGAAAACAGCAACCGCAAAGCTGAGATATCCAAACTGCCTGAGGCAGCAAAAATTTTTAATGAATTAATTATTTATTACGGCGTTTCCCAATTATTAGATCATTGTACCCGGAATAATTTTTCTTCTTTTGAAGAATTAAAAAAAAGTATCCCAACCAAAATAGAAAGAAGTAAATGGATAAATGTAGGCGGACAATTAATGACAATATCCGATGTAGAAAAAATAAAGCAGCAAATTAAAGCGGGTAAAATAGAGGGATGGCAACAACTTCATAATGTATATAAAAAAATTGGTGATGAGTATGCTGCTGATAAGTTACAGCATGCATATACTTCTTTGCTGGAAATTTTAAATATTACTTCAAAACAATTTACGGCTGAAGTTTTTAAAAATGCTTTACAAACCGCTGTTCAAATTAAAGAATGGATGTGCAAAGGCATTTATGAATCACGGGCTAAAGATTATACCAACCCTTTTAGAAAAATGATTTATGATACAAAAAAAGAAATGGAAAAAGTTATTGGCAAATTAGAAGACAATACTTTTATTCAACATCAATTAAAAGACCTTGACACATTTAAAAAAGATGTAAAAGAAACATTAAAGAAATTACGTTTATAAAATTATCTTTGAATTTAATCCATTAAATCATTCTCTATGAAACAAAAAACTCACATTCTTCTTTTTAGCATTACAATTCTATTTATCAATACAGCCATTGGTCAATCAAACGAAGACACTGCCAGAAAATCTTATTTTAAATTCAAATTAAATTATCTTTCTAATGCTGTTTATTCAGGCAGAAAAGATTCTTCAATTGTTCCATATTTACGGCCCTCTATCGGATATTTCGATAAATCAGGTTTTTATATAGCCAGTGAACTATCCTTATTAGTAAACCCTGATGAGCCAAAAAGAATTGACCTGATAAGCCTGGAGTCCGGTTATGGTTTTAGCATAAATAAAAAAATAGATGCAGGTTTTTTTGCATCTAAATTTTTCTATAGCAATGCAAGTTTTGCTGTGGGTTCTGAGTTAAAAGGGCTTGCAGGAGCTTATTTAGGTTACAATCCCGGCCCTTTTTCAATAAACATTGGAGGTGATTTACTTTTTTCTGCCAACACAGATATTAATGCAAATATTGGAATATCTCATGAATTTGAAAGCGGAGAAGAAAATAATAAATGGACGTTTAACCCAACCGCACAATTAAATGCAGGCACACAATATTTTAACCAATCCTACTATGAAACCCGTAAATATACTTTTGCAACAGGCAGTGGAGTGGGCAGCAATAGAGGTAAAGGTAAAGGGCACTCCAGTAGTTCTACAACTACTACGGTTAAAACGCTAACTTTTAAAGATAGTAATCGTTTTGCAATACTTGATTATGAGTTTTCTTTCCCAATAAATTATGATAAAAAGTGGTGGGGGCTATATGCCTTACCTGTTGTTGCAGTGCCAACAAGCGCTGCCACCTATGTGTTAGATAATACCATCCAAAAAGAAAAAATATCAACTACTTTTTTTATCGAGGTAGGAGCTTACGTAAAATTTTAAAAAAGATTTTGTTTCCCGGCTATAGTATTTCATAGCATCACCGTTGCGTCGCATTTCTTTCATCAGCATACCTTTGGGCAGCTTTTATTAAAAAGCATTCCAGGTAATGAAGTGCCATAAAAAAAATAAAAAAATATTAATGAGAAGTGTCTGTCATCGATTTCGAACTATCCATCATATGACCCATATTATTCAGCATTTTTGATGCAGAGTCCATAGTATTATTCATATCCATTCCTTTACTCTTCATTTTATCAGTACCCATTTGCATCATTGTTGCTTTATCAAACGCAACTTTCCAATCGCCGCTTTCTTTCTTTAAAGTATAATTCGTTGTCTCTCCGGTTTTCTTTTCTTTTACCGGAACAATAGCTTTATCACCGGTAATTACTGCCTCGCCATATTCAAAATTATTCTTATCAAACATTTTATCTTTTGAACTATCCGGAGCCATTGACATACCCATCTGGAGCATTCCAAGCATGGACTCACTATCTTTTGTAGCATACTTTTTTGCAGTATTAATATCCTTTTTGCCAAGCGCTTCCATAAAGTTCATTAAAACACCTTTCGGGTCGCTGCCTCCACCCTTACAACCTATCAATAAAAAAATGATAACTGTTGCAAAAGATAAAATTATTTTTTTCATAACCATACGTTTTTAGTTTGAGCAAAAGTATATTATTTTTTAAAAGGCAGATTAAAAAGAAATCCGCTTATCTAAAATCGAATACGTTTTTTTTCCACACAATATTTATTTAAAAAAAGATTGTCAACAGCCACGAATTCAAACTTATTTATTGTAGTTGTAGAAAAATTTATTTGTTTTTTGGTTGCCGTTTCTATAGCCTTACTTACAAATTCTGCGCAATACATCCTGTCGTCTGTTTTCAAATTAAAATCCATATCAAACATTAACCCCTTATTATACCATGAACGTATAACACTGTCCAGGCCGTGCTTTTGCTGAATATTAAAATTAAAGGTAAAAATTCCAAAGCCCCTATTCTCTATCGGATTACAAAATAATTCCAAGGGATCTCTGCGAAGTTTTTCATCAGGATTCCATTCGCCGCCAAGAGAGTGATAAACAAAAACCGAGTCATTTTCAATACTTGCAATGCCGCAATGAGAATAGGTTTTATCGGTTGAAGATAGTTGCCTTAATGATTCGCTGGTAAAATCATTTCCCGTTCTTAATATCAGATCACCATGTTGAATTAAGGGTTTTGTTATTTCAATTAAATCAAATGCATTTTTATTTTTTCTATTTATATCAGCAGAGTCAGAATGGGTAAGAATTAATTTTTTAATCTCAGGCGTGTTATAGCAACCTGCCATAAAAATAAAAAGGCAGCAAATTAGCCACCTGCAATGTTTTATAAGATGTTGTAAAAAGGTCATTTAAGCTCTTCCAATTCTTTATTTTTTTCTTTATCGTATGCTTTAATAATAGCCTTTACCAATCTATGTCTCACAACATCTTCTTCATCTAATTCTACATGCCCGATGCCCTCTATATTTTTCAATATCCTTGCAGATTTTTCCAAACCGCTTTTAATTTTAGGAGGAAGATCTATTTGTGTAACATCTCCCGTAATTATTGCTTTTGCATTTCCACCAATACGGGTTAAAAACATTTTCAATTGCAGGTCAGTGGAGTTTTGTGCCTCATCCAAAATTATAAAAGCATTATCCAGTGTACGTCCACGCATGTATGCCAATGGCGCAATTTCAATGGTACGTGTGGTCATATAATAGCCGAGCTTATCAGCCGGTATCATATCATCCAATGCATCGTATAGTGGCCGTAAATAAGGATCAATTTTTTCTTTAAGATCTCCCGGAAGAAACCCAAGGTTCTCTCCCGCTTCAACAGCAGGGCGGGTAAGAATGATTTTCTTTACTAATTTATTTTTTAATGCTCTCACTGCCAAAGCCACGGCTGTATAGGTTTTACCTGTACCTGCGGGGCCAATTGCAAAAACAATATCATTTTTTTCGATGGATTGAACAAGCTTTTTTTGATTTTGTGTTCTTGCCCGTACAGTTTTTCCATTAGGTCCAAAAACCAATATATCGTTTGGGTTTTTTTCTTTAAAATTATCTATAACAGTTTCATCATCACCACCAAGAATCTGTTCAAGATAATTTTCACTCATGTGGCCGTTGCGTTCAAGATATTGAACCGCCAAAGAAATTTTTTCTTTCGCATCTTCAATTTGCTCGGGTGCACCACTAAGCTTTATTTGTGTGCCGCGGCTAAGGATTTTAAGGCGGGGAAATTTTTTCTTCAGGATATCAAGTTTTCCGTTGTTTACTCCAAAAAATTCAATAGGATTTACTGTTTCAAGGTTAATGATAGTGTCTGTCAAATGTTTTCATTTAGTATTTCACAATCCCTGTAATTGGCAGGGTTTCAACGGCATTATTCTCAAATATAAAATCTGAAAAAGAGCAATGCTAAATTACTTATGCACATGCAGTTGAAAAAGTTAAAAAACTTTATTATCGCATAATCAATATTGCAGTAAAAAAAAATTGTTGAACCAAAATTTATTCTGCTGTTACAGGATCGATGATAGTAGTAATCTTATTTACTGCATTTGCAGGAAAGCCGCCCTGCTGTGCATGTTCACGAACAGCCTCTTCGTTGGGAGCATTGTAAATGCAATAAATTTTATCGCCGGTTACATAACTATGTACCCATTGAATTTGGGGCCCCATTTTACTCAGCACTCCGCAGGATGTTTGCGAAATACCTTTTAGTTGTTCCGGAGTTAAATTACCTGCTCCGGGAATTTCTCTTTCAATTACGAACTTTGGCATAAACAAACTTTTTATTGATGAATAAAAATAGGTTTTGGTTAGTAGTGTATGAGCATAAAATTACAAATTATTGATGTAAACTTTTCACCAGTTTATACACTCTTTGGGAGACATCTTTTAGTTTTGGCCGTACCGCAATTTCAGTAACAGGTGTAAATAATGCAATGATGTATTTTATTTTTCCATCATCAACAATACCAACATCATTTGTATAATAACTCCACCAACCTGTTTTATGATAAAACATTGCTCCACCTGGTAACCCAGGAGAAAGCTTTGTTGTATCTAATTGCCTGCCCAGTAAGGCTTTCATCTGCATGCTTACCCATGGATTAATAAGTTCATTCTTATAAATCTTATACATGAAATCTGCTGCATGCAGGGCATTTGTTTCTGTTGATTTTACTGTATCGTAACCGGGATCTTCGAATTTTCTTTTTAAAAATTTCCTTGTAACCTCGCTGCCATACCACCCGTTATCATCAATTGTTTTATTAATATTTTTTCTACCGGCAATATCTATTAAGCAATTGGCAGCAGAATTATCGCTTCGTGTTATCATCAAATCGAGCAAATAATTTATAGTAACCGTATCTCCATTTTTTAATAACGGTCTGGGATCAAAGCCAATCTCTCTTGACCTATCAACATCATTTGGGGAATGAACCACATATTGCCTGAAAAGAGAATATTCGTTGTTGCTTACCTGTTTTAAAATTTCCATAGCCACATAC
>JALYYX010000408.1 GCA_030946075.1 Bacteroidota bacterium
ATAAATAAAATTGCTCAAAAAGTAGGTGAAGAAGCTGTTGAATTAGTGATAGAAGCGAAAGATAATAACAAAGAAAATTTTTTAAATGAAGCAGCAGACTTGTTGTTCCACTATTTAATTCTTTTAAACGCAAAAGGCAACTCCTTAAATGAAGTGATTACTATTCTTGAAGAAAGGCATTCTGAAAAAAATAAATAATTCAGGGTTTAATTATTATTTCCCAGCTTTCAATTTTGCCTGATACAATTCTAAAAATAGGATGATGTATTTTTTTTATTCCGTCAATTGTATGCCCAACTGATCTTTTTGAAATTTTATTTTTCAAATGTTGTAATTCATATTCTATTTGCCCCGTTGTTACAACTATCTTTTGTTTTTTAAAGTTCCAATCAATTTTAGTTTTATCAAAATTGTAATTTCTTTTTATTGATTCTTTATGTATTTCTGATAAGTAATAATTTATGGCATCAACAGGGTTATTGAGAATTTTAAATCGTAATAACTGCGGATGATTTCTGTAACCCTTTGTTTTATTTTCTAAAACGTTTTTTGCCAGTAAGCTTTCTCTCCAAAGCGCTACTAAACCTTTTGTATCCATTAGCGATGGATGTAATGACCATAATCTCATCGCTTAATTTTGTAACAATTTGTTTTTTTGTGTGGTATATTCTTGCTGAGTGATAGCTCCTTTTTGCAGAAGCTCAAAGAGCTTTTCAATTTCCCCTGAAACAGATGTGGGAGTTTGCAATGTACTGCCCATACCAGCTTTGATTGCATTTGCTAATTGCTGTGCCTGGTTTTTTATTTGTACATTTTTATATTCTTCCTGGGCATGGGTTATAGTATCTTTTAATAATTTGGGCTGATGGATCATTCTGTAAGTAGTGTCACCCATTTCCGCGGCTGTCTGAATTTCAACATCACCAAACCCAAACATTCTGCCAAAAATATTTTGATCATATTCTACATTATTAATTTTATCAAGCGGACTTTCTTTTGAATACCTGCTAAAGAATCCGCTTTCATCAATCACTCTCATATTTGTTACAGCCCATAAATTATATTTCCATTCAAGATATAAATAGGCAGGATATAATGCAGTTATCAAAGCAGCAATTAACGCTATATTAATATTATCAGTTAGAAAAACAAAAAGCAATATTGTTAACAGCACCCATGCAAAAAAAGGAAGAATCAACTTCATCCAATGCTGTCTTATTATTACCAAAATCTGTTCATCTTTTTTTAATTTGCTTCTCATGATTGTAAATATATAAAGACGTGTGTTATTTTAAATAAAAAAACCGGCTGTTATAGCCGGTCAGTAATTATAATTCTATTAAAATTATTGATTATTGAATTTCAATGAAATTTTTTCTGCAGGGGGAATATTTCCATCTGATGCACCGGGTAAATTTTCAATGCCTTTGATACAGTAGCTTACATAAGGCTGAGTTTGATTAATAATCTGATAGTTAATGATCATTGCATAACCATTTGCTAACAGATCAGTATTCTTGTAAATTATGGATGTTAACTTTGGAATATCCGCATAACATGTAGGCATAGGATCAAATACAACTCTTACCTGTGCATTATAACCACAAACTCCCCAGCCATTCCCATTGTTTCTTTTAAAAGTAAATGATTTATAAGTGTATGTTGATGGTACTGTGCCTCCACCTTCCACAGGGATTTGATCTCCACTTCCATCCTGGGAGCCTCCGGGAACAGTTTGCGAAAAAGTTGTTGTTGAGATAATGCAGAACGATAATATCAATACTGCAAGTGTTAGTAATCTTGTTTTCATAGGATAGGTTTTTTTAGATTTTAAAAGGATTATTATTTAAACGATTTATCAGAATAAATTATTGCTGAAAGTGTCAATTATAAATTTTAATCTTAAACAAAATTAATAGAAGGAACGTGCTAATGAAAGAGGGTTATTGCTCAATTTTAGCAATGTGGTTTTTACTGGGTATGTAAGTTTTTGGTATATAAAAAAGTAAAGAATAAAAAGAATGCATAAATAAAAAAGCCAATCAAATAAGATTGGCCTTCAATAAAATAGTTATTTTTTTTAGTTAGTGCCGGATAATTCAGCTGATTGTGTTGTGCCCTGATAATGATATTCAAGTGTGAGTTTTATTGCTGGTGGAATATTGCTTACTGGCATGCAAAAGCTTAAATAACCTTTGGTGGTTAAATCTGCAAGAATAGAACCTTTAGGAACGAAATTAGCAATTAACGGCGAACCGTTATAAATAATGTTATCTAAGGTTGGTGCAATTGTAGGCGCAGTATTATAATACAATCTGATTTGTGCATTACCGCCACAAGTACCATCACCATTGTTTCTCATAAAATGTACACCTAAGGGTTGGGGTGTTGTGCTTGTTGTTCCGCCACCATCAATAACGCCACCGCCGTCAGCAGAGCCGCCTGGTACAGCCTGGGCAAAAGTTTTTGTTGAGAAAACACATGCAGATAATAATACTGCCATTGAGAAGATCATTTTTTTCATAAGAATTGTTTTAGTTTATAAAAATTTTATTGGTTTTAATTTCAAAGGATAAATTGTTATACAAAAATAGGTGGCGGTTATAAGAATGTAAAGAGTGCTTTTGCCCAATTATTTATCTTCTGAATTTACTGTGTTCAATCGTAAATTAACGATATGAAAAAAGGAAATAATACTATAACTAAAAAGCTAATCCATATTAATGAATTAGCTTTGTTTTATCCGATGAAAAATATTTTTAGTTATTTCCCGATAACTCTGCTGACTGTGGTGTACTTTGATAATGGTACTGTATGGTTAGTTTTATTGCTGGCGGTATATTACTTGTCGGTAAACAAAAACTAAAATATCCTTTTGTAGTTAAATCCGATAATATTGAACCTTTAGGAACAAAGTTGGCTATTAATGGTGCGCCATTATAAATGATGTTATCTAAGGTTGGTGCAATGGTAGGTGCAGTGTTATAATATAATCTTATCTGTGCATTACCTCCACAAGTCCCGTCACCATTGTTTCTCATAAACTGTACACCTAAGGGCTGGGGTGTTGTGCTTGTAGTTCCGCCACCATCAACGGTTGTACCACCGTCAGCAGAACCTCCGGGGGTAGCTTGTGCAAAAGATTTTGCAGAAAAAAAGCAGAT
>JALYYX010000211.1 GCA_030946075.1 Bacteroidota bacterium
CTACAACACACACCCAACCCCAGAAATAAAAAAGTTTATTATCAATCCACGCTATAAAAAGCTTTTCGATAAGACTATTCTGCCAGAAATTAAAAAGTTGAAAATTGGTATAGAAGAATTCCAGATGTCCTTAGCACAAAAACAGATGTATGGAGAAGAGGCAGAAATTTACACTTTAGAATATGAAAGAAAAAGATTAGATAATAAAGAAGGCATTGATTGGGTGGCTGAATATTCTGTTGCTGAAGGATATGATATATCTTCTTATAAGACTAAAGATTCATTAATAAACGATTGTTTCATTGAGGTTAAGTCTTATGTTGGTTCACCCTATTTTTTTTGGTCTAGAAATGAAATTGATATGTCGAGAATAAAAGGGGAAAATTATTTTTTATACTTAGTTGACCGAGATAAAATTAAAAGACCAGGATATCAGCCTTTGATAATCCAAAACCCTTTTAAAAATGTGTTACAAAGCGACAAATGGGAAAAGCAAATAGAAAAATATAGACTTAATGCAAAATTGCCTTTAGATTTCGATTGATAATATCATAGATTTGTCGAAAAAGTCCATCGGAGAATAAAAATCAGTTAATAAAATTACAAGCAGGTCTTTGAGAGTTATTTAATAAAGTGCTATAAAAAGGTAGCTAAAAAGGTATCACAAGTTTTATAAGCAGGTATCAGTTTCAGGTAATCAATTGAAACTTAGTTATTACGAATAATCAGGTGGTCCCAGGTTCAAGTCCTGGTGGGCCCACAGTTGTTTATCAATGGTTTGAGTAATACCTCAAACCATTTTTTATTTCTATTTGCATTAGGATTCGCATTAACGGTGCTCTATCCATTCTCAACTAAGAGGCATACAGGGTTGAGAATGCAAACGATTTTCATGTTATTTTTTGCATTAATCTATAGGGCTTAATAATTAATAGAAGATATTACTATTCTTGTTTTTCTTTTATAAAGCTGCCATCTTCAGCGAACTCTGCTTTTATTTTCTTACCATCTATTTTCCATTTTGCTTTGTAAGAGGGTTTTCCATCTTCCTGTGCTTTTTCCCACTTAACATCAGAAGCATTTTTATATTTTGTTTTAAAAGAAGAAAGAACAACAGGTGGAACGTCGGACGAAGAAATGATATTATGATTTTCTGATTTGGTAGAGTTGTTTTCCTTACCTGCGTTTTGAGTATTACAACTATTAAGAATTGACAAGCTGATAGTGAGAGAAACAATAAAAATAAATTTTTTCATAATGATTACTTAGAAGTTTAGTAATTTATTAAAGTAAATAAAATCCATTGCGACAATCAATATAAGCTAATAGGATTATACCCCTATTTATTGATTTTGTGTATTAACTACGCCAGGTTTTTTTGCTACCATTATTGTTACCAGTAACGCTATTCCACCCAATACAGCACAGATCACAAATCCCCATTGTAAGCCTAATGCCTGGGAAATTGCTCCCATTAATAAAGGACCAATCATATCTCCCAATTCTTTAAAAGAACCTGCTGCTCCCATTGTTGCACCCATTTCATTTTCCTTTGCAAGATTGCTTACAAGTGTATCTGTATTTGTCCATACTACGCCAATGCCTATGCCTGCAATAATGCAGGTAATAATTAAAAGTGGACCTGTTACAAACGGTATAGCTGCGGTTGAAAGAATGGATAATAACATCCCTATACGAAGTATAAGTACCTGATTAAATTTATCAGCAAGCCATCCTGCCACGGGTTGAATTACTAAATAAGAAATGGTCGTTACTGATAAAAGCAATCCGGTATTAAAAGCGTTATAACCTAACGCATGAATGCGAACGGGTAAGAAGCCGAACAAAATACCTACAAAAAACATGTTGATAACAATGATTAAAAACCAAGGCATCAAAGTTTTGTTTTTAAAAACACCAAAGAGAGATTTGAAAGAAAAATCATCATCGTCATCATCAAATGTTCCTGTCACTTTTTGTTTATCAGCTGGCAATGTAAAAGCAAGTAACAATGCTATTAATCCAATTCCTGCGCAGGCATAAAAGATGCCTGCAAAACTCGACTTCATTACAATTGCGCCGCCAATAACCGGACTAACAACATAACCTAAGCCTTTAACTGCATTGTAAATGCCAAATGCTTTTCCTTTATTTTCTTTGTATAATGTACCTACCATAGCAAGTGATACTGCGGATAGTGCTGCACCTCCCAGGCCCTGTAAAAAACGAACTACGATTAAAAATTTTGGTGGAACAAACGGATATAATAAGGAAGCAAGAATAAAAATAATGATACCGAGATATAAGGCTTTCTTCATTCCCTTTTTATCTGCCAAGCCACCAAATACAGGCTTTGCAACTATCTCCGCAAAATCATAAATGGCAATGAGTAAACCAATCATGGTTAAACC
>JALYYX010000212.1 GCA_030946075.1 Bacteroidota bacterium
TCAAAGAATTTTAAAATTATAAAATCTGTCTGAACCATTATTTGGGTGGATTTAAAAAGATTAATAGGAATAAATACAACGGATTTGTTTCTTAAAAAATCTTCCGGAATTTATTTTTCTTAATCATGTTAATCTTTTAATATTATAAATCATGGTTCGGACAATCCTCCCTCTTCTCAACACAAATAAAAATAAACTTAGCAAATGGATGAGTTATTTTGGTTTGGGAATAGGCATGGTATTGTTACTCAGCTCCATGCAAATGTTCATCAACATAAATAATATATTACAACAAAATAATCCCCGCAAAACCGGTTTTGATTTCATCTCCATCACAAAAATTATCACCAATGAAAACATGGGGAAAAACAATACTTTTAAAGATGTTGAACTCAATGAAATTAAGCAGCAGCCAGAAGTTCAGGATGCAGCACCATTAATTTCAAACCAGTTCAGGGTGAAAGCAAGCGCAGGAACTATCATTCCTTTCAGCACTGATCTTTTTTTAGAAAGTATAGACGATCAATTCATTGATACTGTTCCACCATCATTCAAATGGCAACCGGGCCAGATGGATGTGCCCATTATTTTTTCTTCTGATTTTTTAGAATTGTATAATGTTTTTGCACCCAGCCAGGACTTGCCACAACTCTCTGATAAAACTATTTCTTCTGTAAATATTATTTTAGAATGTTACGGAACAAATGGTATACAAACCTTCCGCGGAAGTATTGTTGCGTTAACTGACCGAATTAATTCTATCCTCGTTCCCCAAACTTTTATGAACTGGAGCAATCAAAATTTTGGCGGCGTATCAAAAGTAAACCCATCAAGAATTTATATTAAAACAAAAGATGCAAACAATCCACAACTGATAAATTTTCTTGATCAAAAAAATTATCATCTTAATAAAGACAAAACAAAATTTGGGAGAGTAAAAAAAGTATTGCAAAATATCGTAAGCGCACTCGGCATATTTGGAATTCTTGTAATTCTTCTGGCCTTAATGCTGTTCTCATTTTATCTTCAACTAATGATTGCCAGAAGTAAAGATAACCTGCAACTATTGCTCACATTGGGTTACAGCCCTAACTGGTTAAGTAAAACTGTTGCCAAAACATGGATACCGGTGTATGTTAGCGTAGTAATAATTGCCATTGCAATTACTGAAGTATTGCAGTATGCTTTTGTAAAAATTTCATTTGTTGAAAGAAATGATCTCCCTTACTTTTTGCACTGGAGTGTTTTACTTGTTGGAATTTTGTTGCTTACCCTTTCTGTTTTTACTAACTATCGTTTGGTAAAAAAAGAGCTATATAGCATTGTGTAGTTATCTGGCTCAGTGTTTATAATTAAAATATTAGGAAGATATTCTTTTACTCGAAATATCTTTGTCTGATAATCTTTAAATTTATTTTCATAAAAGTATAATTCCCAAATCATGGCAGATACAATTGTAAAAATTATTTCGATAGAACCCGTAACACATAACATAAAAAGATTTACTGTCGAGAAACCAAAAGATTATTCTTTTCATCCCGGGCAGGCAACTGAAGTTTCTATCAATACCCCTGAATTAAAAGAAGAAAAAAGGCCTTTTACTTTTACTTGTTTACCGGAAGATGATCATCTTGAATTCACAATAAAAATTTATACCGGCCACAATGGCGTTACCAATGCGTTGGGAAATTTAAAAACAGGCAATGAATTAATTGTAAGAGACGTATGGGGAGCCATTGAATATAAAGGTGCCGGCGTATTTTTAGCAGGTGGTGCCGGCGTAACCCCCTTCATTGCTATATTCCGGCATTTGTATAATACTGGAAAAGTTAATGGCAATAAACTGATTTTCTCTAACAAAACATCAAAAGATATTATTCTAAAAGATGAGTTTGAAAAAATATTGGGAGAAAATTTTCTTACTATTCTTACTGAAGAAAATGATAAGAATTTTGAACATGGAAGAATAAATGAGGAATATATAAAAAAGAATATCAGCAATTTTCAGCAGCACTTTTATATCTGCGGGCCCGATGCTTTTGTAAAAGATATATCCGAAACACTTGCCAAACTTGGTGCAGCTACTGAAAGCGTTGTATTTGAAAAATAGGTGTCTGGCCACTTAGAGTGGCCTGACACCTAACGAACACCTTCATAAATTACCGCAGCTCCCTGCCCCACACCAACACACATTGTTGCCAATCCATACTTTGCATTTCTTCTTTTCATTTCATGTAATAATGTAGTTGAAATTCTAACGCCGCTGCAACCCAATGGATGACCAATTGCAATTGCGCCACCATTTACATTTACTTTTTCAAGATCCAAACCAAGATCATGAATGCAGGCAATAGATTGTGATGCGAATGCTTCATTCAATTCTATAAGATCAAGATCATTTATCTTCAAACCTGCACGCTGCAAGGCTTTCAGCGTAGCAGGTACCGGCCCCATTCCCATCACCGATGGATCAACACCTGCAACAGCCATGCTTACAATTTTTGCTATCGGTTGTAAATTATATTTCTTAACGGCATCTTCACCAGCCAAAAACATTGCAGCAGCTCCATCATTTATTCCCGCAGAATTTCCTGCAGTTACTGTTCCATCTTTTATAAAAGCAGGTTTTAGTTGTGAAAGTTTTTCCATGCTGGTTTTGCGTGGATGCTCATCCATGTCGAAAATTATTTTTTCTTTATTTTGATCGATCTCAACAGGAATTATTTCATCTTTCCACTTGCCCTTTTCAAATGCGCTAAAATATTTTTGTTGGCTTTCAAATGCAAATTCATCCTGTGCATGCCTCGATATTCCCCATTGTTTTGCAACATTCTCTCCTGTCTCTCCCATTGAATACGGATGATACATTTCTGCTAATTTTTTATTCAGAAAACGCCATCCAAGTGTTGTATCATATATTTCAGCGTTACGTGCAAATGCAGTATCAGCCTTACTCATAACAAAAGGTGCACGGCTCATGCTTTCAACACCGCAGGCAATGTACACCTCACCATCGCTGCAAATTATACCACGTGATGCATCCATAATTGCCTGCAGCCCGCTGGCACATAAACGGTTCACGGTTGTTCCCGGAATTGTAACAGGCAAGCCCGCAAGTAAGGAAGCCATTCGTGCAACATTCCTGTTATCTTCTCCAGCCTGGTTTGCATCACCTGCTATAACATCTTCAATTGCATTTACATCAATCCCATTATTTCTTAGCAATAAATTTTTTATTACATGTGCCAGCAGGTCATCAGGACGAACGCCACTTAAGGCACCTCCATACTTGCCAACAGGCGTTCTTATCGCATCAATTATGTAAACAGGTTTCATATAAAAAGATTTGCAAAAATACTTTAATCAATCGCATCACACAAAACAATGCATTTTTAAATAACTTTAATTAATGAACCGCAAAGATTTTCTTTCCTCTATAATTCCCATTGTTGCTGTAACATCTGCTGTTGCAGGAGTTAAAAAATATGATCCTGAGCATTCAAAAAAAATTCCTCCTTACTTAAAAAAAGGAGATACGATAGGAATTACATGCCCGGCCGGTTTTATCACTTTAGAAGATGTGCAGCCCTGTGTAAATAAAATGAAAGAATGGGGATTTGAAATTAAGATAGGCAATACAGTTGGAGCCAGGGATTTTACTTTTGCGGGAACGGATGAAGAACGAAGAAAGGACCTGCAAGCCATGCTGGATGACGATTCTGTTAATGCGATCATGTTTGGAAGAGGAGGATATGGCGCTGTACGCATCATTGATAAAATCGATTTTAAAAAGTTTGTTTTAAAACCTAAATGGCTGATCGGCTTCAGTGATGTTACCGTTTTTCATTCTCACCTTAATAAAAATTTTGGTATCGCTTCTATTCATTCAAAAATGTGCAACAGCTTTCCATCAGACTGGAGCAAGGCAGAGCCTTCACAAATTGAAACGATAGACTCAATAAGAAAGTGTTTGACAGGCGAAAAAATGCAATACTCTGCAGTACCTAATGAAAAAAACAGGACAGGCTTTGCTGAAGGGGTTTTGGTTGGCGGAAATTTATCGCTTATAGAATCTCTTGCATCTTCAAAATCTGATATTGATACTGCAGGTAAAATTTTATTTTTAGAAGAAGTAGGCGAATACCTTTACAGCATTGACAGGATGTTTTGGTATTTGAAACGTGCAGGCAAACTTGATAAACTAAAAGCCCTGATCATCTGCGGATTTAAAGTTAAACCTGACGATGCAGGTGAAGAGTTTGGAAGAACTGTTTATGAAATAGTGAACGAGGTGGTGAAAGAATTTTCTTATCCTGTATGTTTTGATTTTCCCGTCGGGCATCAAAAAAATAATTTTGCATTAAAGTGTAGCGTAAAGCACAGGCTTGAGATCTCGAATGAGGCAGTAACTCTAAAAGAAGTTTAGGAGTTTAGAGGTTGAGGGGTTTAGGGATGATAGAATTCAACATTAAACTAAACACTAAACTTCTAAACACTAAACCCATAAACGAAAAATGACAATTCCACCATATTTACAACAAGGCGATACCATCGGAATGCTTTGCCCTGCCGGATTTATGCCATTAGAAAAAATGCAGGCCGCAATTGATACTTTGCAGCAGTGGGATTACAAAATAAAAAAGGGAAAGACACTTGGAGGAGCATCAAAAAATTATTTTTCAGCAACGGATGAAGAAAGATTGAATGATCTGCAGGAGATGATGGATGATAAAAATATAAAAGCAATATTTTGTGCAAGAGGTGGATACGGCACAGGAAGGATAATTGAAAAACTTAATTTTAAAAAATTTATTAAATATCCAAAATGGATAATTGGATTTAGTGATGTAACCGTTTTGCATTCTCATCTTTTTTCTAATTACAAAATTGCATCATTGCATGCGCCTATGGCTGCGGCTTTCAATGATGATGAATATAAAAATGAGTTTGTCCAAAGTTTGCATACAGCATTAGTTGGTAGCCAAGCGGATTATGAATGTGCAACTCATTCATTCAACAGAAAAGGAATTGCAAAAGGAATTTTAGTGGGAGGAAATCTTTCGTTGCTGGCACATCTTGTTGGAACATC
>JALYYX010000230.1 GCA_030946075.1 Bacteroidota bacterium
TCAGCCGAGTTTTGCGAAGCAGGAACATTGCCGGGTTTGTACATCTTATAAATGGTCCAGGCTGTACTTGTAATGCGGGGCATGGCTCCATTCATCGGTGGCAATTTCCTTTGCTGTGCAAAGGTTACCGAGCATGCAATAAATAATAAAATAAGTGTAAAAAATAATAATTTCTTCATGGTACGATTAATTTTAAATAAATATACCTAATTAAAATGTAAGTGATTATTTATAGTAATCGCTTCAATAACTTGCCTCTTGCCTCGGTTCGTGTTCCCACGAAACACATTCGCTTAATAAACTTTGTTCAAACAATCTGCAAGTACAAGTGAGCAGCTGAATAATTGTTTTAAACTAAAAATAAATAAACGCACTGCTGCTTTCCTGGCTTAGTATTAAAAGTATAAGCATGGCTGCACACACTATTCTTAATTGCCACCACTTCATTTTATTGGCAACAGTTATTACTTGTGACTTGGTTCGTGGGGACACGAAACCAAGGCATGGTTTAGCGTTTTGAAGGATACTGTAATTGGGAATTTTGTTACGCTACCCGGTAAATTTCCCTGGAACCTGTTAAATACAAATCATGATAGCCCTGCATTTTCTCTTTCATCTTTTTCATCTCTTCACTGTCCTGCATATATTTCTGAAAACTTTGTTCATAAGCGTTAAGGCTATCGTGTTTTGTAACCATTACCACTTTGTTGAAATCACCGGTTAGGTCGGTCATAATGTTAACCAGTTCAGCGTTATCAGTCATAGCTTCCTTAAACATTTTGGCAAATTTTGAAGCATTACCTGGTTTGCAAATGAAAATGTCGTGAACGATAATCATAAAAATAAATTTAGAAATGAATAATAATTAATAAGCAGCGGCTACTAAGTTAATAAGTTTTAAATAGGAAATATTCATGTGAGATACAAAACTTATGGAATGGCCATGTTGTTGCATGGCTTTGGTTGTTGGTTACAAGACCGAACAACGGCTCGGCTGGGGAAGACCAACGAGGGCTGAAGCTCTGCAAAGTTTTATTTCACGGGAGAGCAGGGCGTTTATTCCAATTATTTAAATATTCTTCGCTTTCAGCAGCTAACATAATATTCTAGTATTTAAAACAACGGTTATAAATATCTTGACCCATTTTTCTGTATTGACTTGATTTATAATTTTTAAAATCAAATCCCTTAATTTTTTGAAATTTATCCTTATAAAAATCTACATCTCCTGTATTATTATTCTCTACCAATATTCTAAGACAATTAATAATTCCATTAACGGTTGTTACGCTTAGTATACTCTTGTAATTTTTCCTATTCATTTTCCAATCCTCCTTATCAATATTCATTCTTAATCCGATAAATATATTTCTTACTTCGTCGGTGCAATAATCTTTATATTCGTTTAAAAGTTTATAATTTGCTTTGTTATTCTTCAAGTTTGCCTTTGAAGCGTTGTCCCAAATTCTGAACAAAGTATCATTACCTTCAAATTTCACTAATGGCTTAAGTCCGAAACTTATTATTGAGGCTGTTTTTAATTTTGATTTTTCATACCAATATTCTTCGAACATAGTAGCCAATGGACCTGATTCATTTAGTTGTTTGAGGATATGCTTAGAAATAGCAACAGTCGAAAATGGATTCATTATAAATTCAATTTCCTGCTTTAATTGTGAAGAAGCTCCGGCTTGATTAGAATTTATTTCCAAAAAAAGTTGCGCCTCGAATTTTATTCTTTTCTCATCCACTTCGTTTTTCGGGTAAAGTATACCTGTAACTAATAAATTTTGAACAACTCTTAATTTCGCTATTTCAGGTTCATAAATATCATCACCTTCATGATATGCATATGACCTATGTTGTCCATCTATTATTCCAATAATGTTAGATTTATTCTCAATTTTTATTACAGCAGGCATAACCTGAGTCTTTCCTGATATCTTAAAATTTCCTTTCTCATCAATCTCCAATTCTCTTTCCTTGTCATCAAACAATTTAATTTTATCAACAGGTAACGTAACAATAATATTATTTACAAATACTCGCTTTTTGTCATTCAAATATTTGCGCATACTTTTTATTTTTTTTGCTACAAACATTCTCTGGTAAAGACCGATATTATTTTTATTTCGCCATCCATCTCTGCGTAAAACAAAAGCCCTTCTAATCAAAGATTCAGCATCAATATAAAACGAAACCAGTTTGTATCCCTCTGCAAATGAACTGTGTTCCTCTGGTAATATATGCCCCGAAAAATCATCAACTCTACTTTTGGAAGTAAGCAACACATTATCTGCTACATTAGAAAATTCAATTTGTAAAAAATCAAAAAACTCATGCTTAGAAGATTTCTTTATTACTTTCGAAATACTCTCGAAATATTTAATAATAGAATAATCAAAATAGTATACACTTTTTGTTAAACCTTTATGTTCTTTTGAAAGTGATTGCTTAGAAGCATACACTATACGAATTTGAAGTTGATTGAGTGTGTACTTTGAAAGTACAGATTTATTATAAACAGTTGTAAAAGATTTAAATTTTTTATCATTCAGCAAGAACTTAATAAACTCAGAAGGATTTTCATTTATCTTATCATAAATAATTTTTTTCTTGAGCAAATGTGTTCCTGCCGTTCCGACTGTATACTCTGTTATAACAACGATATTTTCATAATAAAAAATATCATCAAGTTCGGAAGTTCTGCCATCATATACAAACTCTTTACCATCAATACTTGGGGCTCTAGAAAAACCCATATTCTCCATTAAATTCCGAACTTCCTTTTGCTGCAGGTTTTGCTCTTTATCCTGTTCTGTTAGCTTACCTTTTTTCTTTGATTTACTTTTCCCTTTTAATTTCGCTTTAGTTTTTTTAATGACCTTTTTATTAGGTTTGATTACGGAGCTAGTTTGCCTTGCTTTTGCCATTGTAATTAGTATAAAAAATGTTTAGGCTTTTTTGCTACTGCCATATTTTCACCGGGCTGAAAAATAGGTGTTCCCAGTTTTCTGATTTTTAAATTTCCGGTTTTTAAATTTTGAATTCTCTTATCTCCAAGGTTAATATATTTCTTATACTTTTCAATGCCTAAAGAATTTCTGTTATTTTTTAAAGCTGCAATAATTGTTGATCCAACTCCCGCATAAGGATCTAAAATCCAATCCTTTTCATTAGTTAACGCCAATATACATCTTTCAACAAGTTCAATAGGATATTGGCAAGGATGTAAAGTTTTCTCTTTATGATTTGCTTTTACATTCGGGATTTCCCATATTTCTTTTTCCCAATCGTTCCTAACTATTTTCCATACATCAGATGGATTTTTTCCTAAAGGATTTCCAGAAATCTCACCCTTCTTTATCCCCCTGTAATAGGTCTTGCCAGGGTATTTTGCAGGAATTCTTACTGGGTCTAAATTAAATAAATAATTATCTGATTTTGTATACCACATGATTGTTTCATATCTACCAGAAAACCTTTGAGAGGCATGAAGACCATGCTCGAAATGCCAAATGATTCTATTACGTAGAACAAGTTTTTGTTCTTTAAAAATCTCATGATAAAAAATATCAAGCGGTACTACTTCACGTGTTTTTGGGTTTATGTAATTCCCAACCTGCCAACAGATACTGCCATTTTTATGAAGAAGCTTTACTAAGTTTTCAATAACACTTTTTATTTCCTCTTTATAGTTTTCTAAGGATTGTGATTTTTCATATTCTTTATCCATATTGTATGGCGGAGAAGTTATGATTAATCTGAATTTTCTTTTACTTTTTACAAGTTCGCCTAAGTTTTTATTTGCATCGCCATGAATATAACTTGCAATTGTATTTTTATTAATTTTTGGTATTATTTTTTTTATTGGACTTGTCATTTATTATATAGTCTATTGCAATTTAGATCTTCAATTAAATATAAACAAATATACTCTTTACTAACTCACAACAATCTGTTTAATGGCTGCCGATAGTAGCGGAAAGCCCACAGCTGAAGGTTTTGTGAATTGCCTTGTGGCGAGGACTTGCAGCGAATAGCCGGAACTAAAGTTGAGAAATGTTACTGCTGCTCACAGGTACTGTCTATAATTCAAAATTTTTTTCAATAAATTTGTTTACCTGAGAGGATGCAAACGCCGATATTTCGATGGTTGTATACCTTGTGTAGCCTTGTTTTTCAAGGCTACTTTTTTTAAGCTTCTGCGAAGCTTACCTGAGAGGATTGCACCGCCTCCTTTTCTACGGTTGTATTTATTAAGTGATATTCCGGATCGAAGGCTTCTCCTTTTTTCCATAAGGCATATATCAGCACCAGTAATTTTTTTTGAACAGCTACATAACCTTTCATCTTTATGCCATGTTTGTTTACGTTTCTTTCATAAAAAGATTTTAAGTTTCCTGTATTGTATCGCACAGCACTCAATGCAGGCATATGCAGAGCCCGTCTTATCCTGGAGTTGCCTTTCTTAGATATTTTTGTCTTTCCTACACGCTTGCCTGATTGATTCTCCACCACATCATATCCTGCATAGCTTATTAGCTGGGAACTGTTTTTAAATAAAGTAAAACCGTTTGTTTCAGCCAGCACTACAGCCACTGTCAACTCCCCCAAACCTTTTACTATACAGATGTTTTTTACTTTTTGCGCTACTTCTGCATCCGAATAAAGATGATTACTGATAGCGCCTTTTATCTCTTCCAACTGTATCTCCATCTGATTGATTATCTTCTTAAGACCTTTGCTGATTTCTCTGTTTTGATACATACCATGCTCCAGCGCTTCAAGCTGATTCTTGAATGCAGTAATAGACTCCTGGATACTTTGATAATAACGCGTAAGACTTCTTAACTCATAAAAAAATTCTCCCATTGGTTGCCATAATTCCAAACACTGTTCAGCACCCATGCGGCTTAATGCCCGTGAATCAGCCTTGTCATTTTTGGTTTTTATTCCTAAAGCTGCTATATATTTCTTTGCTTTATTAGGCAATACCACTGATACATTAAAGTCATTTTTAAAAAGATAAAAAGCACAATTCTCATAATAAATACCCGTTGCTTCCATTAAAAAAACAAAAGGTACCGTACTGCCCTTACAGGTATTTTTTACCCAATTGATAAGATCAGCAAAGCCCTCTGGTTTGTTTTTGAATGTTCCTGTTCGAAGAATCTTAACCCGTTGATTTAAATCTATGCCTGAGATGCAGGCATGAAAATCACTTTTTGAAATGTCAATTCCGATTGAATACTTGTTCATTGTATAATAAATTTAGAACAACAATTCTTCCCTTTCCCTTTGCTCATAATTTTACAGTGCATGGATGTATTATAACAACCTGCTTAAGTACTGTTGTGGGTTATGAAAGAAAAACTGCCGGAATATATCTGTGCAGTCAGTATCAATAAAATTGTACTTAGCCCCGAATACAGTAAGTGTCCGACAGTTGTTGTTGATTAATAATAAAGTAAAGGTATGAGCCCC
>JALYYX010000235.1 GCA_030946075.1 Bacteroidota bacterium
TCAAACTCTTTGAGGATGCCCGCAATCTGTGCAGGACTGAATGTGCTTTTTTTCATATTTTACGTTTTTAAAATTAAACTTTTTGTCTACTTTTAAAACGTACTGTTTTTGGGGGAGCTTACAACAAACCCTTGTTAGTATTGTTTCTTATGTCGTAGCCGAGTCTCCCAACCGGGACTCGGCGTAATTATAGGAGTATTGCCGAGTCTCTTACAGAAGACTTGGCTCAGACTCAATCAAAAACAAACAAATTGTTCCAGCGCAGGATTAATGTATCTTCCCTCATTATTAACTTAAACCAAAATTTTTTTATGAGAAGTAAATTTAAATTAATTATGATGTTTGTAATGTCTGCATTACTTTTTGCTGCCTGCAATACGCCTGCTGCTGAACCAAAAGCAATTGATCTGGATAAAACAAAAACACAGATTCAGGCAATGGAAGATGCATTTGCTGCCGGTGAAAAGGCAAAAGATGTAAATGCAGTAGCAGCTTATTATTCAAATGATGCTATAAGTTACGGCAGAAATGTAGAACCTTTTAAAGGAATTGATGCAATAAAAAAACATATTGCAGATGACATTGCTAAAGACTCAACCGGAAATCATAATGTTTATAAAGTTGTTGATCTTTTTGGTGAAGGAAATATGGTAGTTGAAATAGGATCCTGGAGTAAAATTGACCCTACTGGTAAGGAAATAGACAAAGGACATTATATGTCATACTTTCAAAAACAATCGGATAGTACTTATAAATGTATGAGGGATATGAGTGTAACCTCAACTCCGGCTAAGAAGCCTATGTAATAGGTTATAGAAGATAAAATAATAGAGAGCCAGCATTTAGTTGGCTCTTTTTCTATGTCGGAGCCGAGTCTCCCAACGGGGACTCGGCGTCATTTTAGGATTGCCGCCGGGGTCTCTTGCAGAAGACTCGGCTAAGACTAAGAATCTTTAAACATTTTTTTGAGCCCTTGTTGGTCTGAGCAGAAGAATATAATTCAACATCTGAGGACGCTTATCATTTTTTGGTAAGTAAAATTAATTACCTAAATTTGGGAAATGGATTTCCACAAAGCAAACCGTTTTATTTTGTAAATAGTATAGATGATAATAGCATTCAACAATCCTTACCTTCAAAAAATTTATGAAGGAAAGCAGGTAGCTGGAAAACCAAAGTATAGTACAGATGTAATATTGAAATTTAAAAAGACGGTTTTGATGCTTCAAAATACTGAAAGCATTAAAGAATTAAGAAAGTTTAGAGGACTAAACTTTGAAGCATTGAAAGGAGATTATAAAGGATATTTTTCTGTAAGGGTAGATTTGCATTACAGGTTAATTTTAAGTGTTGAGAAAGATTCCATAGTACTTACAGATATATTGATTATAGAAAACCTTACAAATCATTATCAATAATAAAGCATAGCTAAAAAGAATAAAAAAATAAACACAATCAAATAAAATAATATGCCTGATTACAAAGTTGTCAATTCACGTGGCAAACAAATTTTTACAGATGTAAATCTTCATCCGGGAGAAATATTACAAATGGAATTATCTGCCAGGAATATTAAGAAAGCTGAATTTGCTGAATCATTAGGAATGAAGCCCGGGCATTTCAGCGAACTCTTACATGGTAAAAGACATGTAGGTGCAGCCACAGCGCTTAAGCTTCAAAAGCTATTAGATATACCTGCAGAATACTGGATGAGAGTTCAGGTATATCATGATTTATTTATGGAAAGGAATAAAGATTTAGAGGCAGCGTAAGAATTGTCCCCGCTCTCCGCCCTTGGTGTTCAAATAGCCCTGTGTGTAAGGTGCCCAAGCTATCCTTAGAATGTTTAAAAAATAAAAGTACTGCTGTCCGTAGTTTGTAACTACGGACTTATAGATTATGATTAACAAAGCGAAGTCCTGAGTTACAAACTCAGGACAGCGATTGAAAAGAAAAATAACCCTTGTTAGTATTGTTTCTTGGCTGCTATTGCAGGTATCATTCTTTTTACGTTAAGGATTCGCAACTGGTCTTAGTAGTGTAACCAGGACTTATAAAAGTCCTTACAACATTAGGCTTCTTTAATTGATGCTATTTATTTGCGGACAGCAACCATTATCCTGTCTTCCTTAAAATTTTTTCAATTTTTTGATCTAACACTTTAATGTCAAAATGTTTTTTAATTATTTCATCTGCTATATCCAGTAACTGATTATCATGAGTAATTGTATATCCTGTCATTATAATTATAGGAGTGGCGGGGGTTTCTTCTTTTATTTTTTTAGCTATATCATATTGCAATACATCAACAATCACAACATCCGGAATAAACTCTTTTACTGTAGGTAAAACATCATTAGGCTTATCAGTACACCTTACTTCTAAAGTTTTTTTCTCCAGCGATTTTTTTAATAGCTCCATTGTATCCGGGTCATGATTTACTATCAATATTTTTTTCATAATAAATTTTACAGCAAATCTTACTCCATAAAAAATATAGCGTTATGGTGAGCCTACAAGCTTGCCTGCCTATGTCTGAGCCGAGTCTCCCAACTGGGACTCGGCGTCATTTTAGGATTGCCGCCGAGTTTCTTGCAGAAGACTCGGCTAAGACTAAGCAGCCTAAATATCTTCAATAGAAAATTAATACAACGTTTCCCTAAAATCTATTTTGAAAATAGCTTTTTGATTTCCGGGTACACCGTTTCCAATGTCATAAGTTTTGCTTAGGTCCAGCGTTTTATTTGTGGTTTCTTCAAGCAATTTCTTCCAGGGTAAACCGTGACTTTTATCTACCTTTTTTTTCATAAGCTCTTTCAGCAATTTGGAAAAATTATAGGTAAAGAGGCTTCCCAGTTTATCATCAGATACTGCATATTCTCCTTTATCTGCAGAACCTACAAGAATGGATGCAGTGTAATCGCAAAATAAAGCTTCCCCGGTTTCTTTATTAACAACTACAGGTTCCTTTTTTTCATTTCTAAGCGCCTCACTTCCTCCTTTGTGCTTTCTTTTAAAATCAATTTGGCTGTTGCAGCAATCGCCAATTACAATATTCAGCCGGGCACCCCTGTTTTTTACCAATTCAAAAACATCAGCCAGGTTCTCAGTATGGGCATTTACAACATCTATTTTTTCTGAGGAAGGGTGTGGTCGCAGATCTACCTGCGGATATTTTTTTGCTGCATCTTTTTCATAACTAAAGCCATGCCCGGAATAATAAAATACCACAATATCATTGCTGCCCGGTGTTAGCATATCAATAGC
>JALYYX010000243.1 GCA_030946075.1 Bacteroidota bacterium
AAAAGATAATCGCTCAAACGATTAAGATATTTTATAATAAGCGGCTCAATAAATAAATTTTGTTCCTGCATATTTACACACCACCTTTCGGCACGGCGGCAAACGCAGCGTGCAATATGAGTTGTAGAAACTGCAACATGTCCACCCGGTAGAACAAAATGTTTCATCTCAGGTAATTTCTCATTCATCGCATCCATTTCTCTTTCTAAAAATTCAACATCAGTTTCTTTAAGATCAGGAATTATTAATTTGGTTTCTTTATCAGGGTCGCAGGCAAGTGAAGAGCCAATGGTAAATAATCTATCCTGAATTTCTTTTAAAATAATCTTTGAAGGTTCGTCATTGCAATGGTCACTAACCAATCCGATGTAAGAATTTAATTCATCAATAGTGCCATACGTTTCAATGCGGATATTACTTTTCGAGACTTTAGTGCCACCTATTAAACTGGTTTCACCAAGATCACCTGTTTTTGTATAGATCTTTAATGCCATAGTATATAAAATTAATTAGTTAATCTTTATAGATTAAAAATAATTTTGCTTTGTAATATAATTGATGTGAAAACAAAAGTATTAATCTGTGGTGCCGGGCCAACGGGGTTAATGATGGCCTGCCAGTTAAAAAGATTTGGTGTGGATTGTATTGTTGTTGATACCAAAGAAGGTCCTGTAAAAGAATCCCGTGCATTAGCGGTGCAGGCAAGAACATTACAGATATATGAGCAAATGGGTATTGCAGAAACAGCCTTGCAACAGGGAAATATTGCTGACAGAGCAAATGTAATTATCAAACAAAAAAAAGTACAGCAAATATCTTTTAAAAGTTTGGGCAAAGGATTAAGTGCTTATCCGTTTTTCTTTATTCTGGAACAAAATAAAAATGAAGAGATATTATATGAACATTTAAAAGCATCAGGCGGAGATGTAATGTGGAAACATTCTCTTTTAAATTTTACACAAAATGAAGATGAAGTGACAGCTTTTATAAAAGATGAGAACGGGGAAGAAGATAATATTATAGTTGATTGGCTGATAGGTGCTGATGGTGCTAAAAGTATTGTAAGGCATATTTTACAATCGCCTTTTACAGGAGATACGTATGAAAATATTTTTTATGTTGCTGATACTGCAATGAAGTGGCCCTGGGGACATGAAGGGCTAAGCATTTGCCTTTCCTCACATACATTTATGGCTGTATTTCCTATGCCAGGCGATAACCGTTACCGGTTAATAGGTATTTTACCAAAACAATTTAAGCAGGAAGATGTAAAAGATTTTTCACAGATACAAAATACTATTGAACAGCAGAATGGTTTGCAGCTTTCTTTTACAAACACCAATTGGTTTTCATTATATAAACTTCATCATCGTTGTGTTGATAATTTCAGAATGAAAAAAGTTTTTCTTGCAGGTGATGCTGCTCATGTACACAGCCCTGTTGGTGGGCAAGGAATGAATACAGGTTTGCAGGATGCTTACAACCTTGCCTGGAAGTTAGCGCTGGTAATAAATAAACAGGCTGATGAAAAGTTGCTTAACAGTTATAACGAAGAAAGGCTACCTATTGCAAAAAGGCTGGTAAACACTACTGACAAAGGATTTTCGCTGATGACTTCTCCCAAATGGCATATTAAAATTTTTAGATTATATATTTTTCCTGTGCTGATAAAATATATTTTGCGAAGTAAAAAGCTTAGAGTATTTATTTTCAGGACAGCTTCGCAAATTGCCATTAATTACAAAAAATCTTCTCTCAGTGTTTCTGAAAATAAAAATTTGTTACAGGCGGGATGTCTTATCCCCTTTGTGAACATCAATTCAAAAGTTATTGATGAGCATTTAAAATTTAATGGTTTTACTATTTTACTTTTCGATACTATTTTAAGCGATGAACAAAAGCAGGGTATACAAAATTCTTTTTTAGTAAGATTTCAGTTTATTGATATCAGAAGAGATGAAAAAAATGAGGATGCATTTAATAAATTTAAGGTAAAGATTTCAGCTATGTTTTTAATACGGCCTGATAATTATATTGGATTTGCATCAGAAAGTATTTCCATTTCTGATATAAAAAAATATTTATCAGAAACAATTAACCTGATTGCAAAGCCAGTTTAGGTGAATCACTTTCAACAATACCATCTTTCAGGCGAACTATACGCTGTGTGTATTTTGCAATATCTTCTTCATGAGTAACAATAATTATTGTGTTTCCTTCATTCCATATTTTACTAAAAATTCCCATTATCTCCGCAGAAGTTTTTGAATCAAGATTTCCCGTTGGTTCGTCAGCCAGAATAATAGAGGGATTGTTTATTAAAGCTCTGGCAATGGCAACACGTTGTCCCTGCCCTCCGGATAGTTCGTTTGGTTTGTGCTGGCTTCTGTCAGCTAACCCAACCCTGTCAAGCATATCAAGCGCTAATTTAATTCTGCTTTTTTTAGAAGTGCCGTTGTAAACAAGTGGTAATGCCACATTTTCGGCTGCTGTTAATCTTGGTAATAAATTAAATTGCTGAAAAACAAAACCAATTTCTTTGTTGCGTATTTCTGCCAGATCGTTATCAGGCATTTTGCTTACATCTTTCCCGTTTAAAATATAGTTTCCACTGGTTGGGGAATCAAGGCATCCAAGAATATTCATGAGTGTTGATTTACCGCTGCCACTCGGCCCCATCAAAGCAACATATTCATTTTTAAAAATATCAATAGAAATATCTTTTAGCACCTTTAGCTCCTGCTTTCCGAGGTAATAACTTTTATTTATTCTATTAAGATGAATTATTAAGTTTGTAGTTGGTAGTTTGTAGTTTGTAGTTGATTGTTGCGATTTAGAATCCATGAAACAAATATAATAGTTTGTAGTTTGCATTAACCGTTTGTAATTATCTTAGATGGATGGCTACCATTCAAAAATTTGAAGATTTAGAAATTTGGCAAAATGCAAGATTACTTTCACAAAAGACATATCCGTTAACTTTTATAAAACTCATTAATGAAGATTTTAGATACAAAGATCAAATAAGGGGATCCGTGGGTTCAATTATGGATAATATTGCTGAAGGCTTTGAAAGAGGAAGCAAATTGGAATTTATCAATTCACTAACCATTTCCAAAGGCGAGGTTGGAGAGTATAAATCTCAACTTTATCGCGGCTTAGATAATCAATATTTTTCTAAAGAATTATTTTCAGAATTATTTTCTCTTGCTGATGAGTTAACAAAAATGATAACTTCATTTGTATCCTACTTAAACAAAACCTCAATCAAAGGACAGAAGTTTAAAAACCCTTAAGATGCCCCAACTACAAACTACAAACTACAAACCACAAACTAAACAAATAGTAATGAGTGGCATTCGCCCCACCGGATTTCTTCACTTGGGAAATTACTTTGGCGCTATTCGTAATTATGTAAAAATGCAGGATGAGTTTGAATGTTTTTTTATGGTGGCCGATCTTCATTCTTTAACTACACATCCTGATACAAAAGAACTGAAAGCTAATGTGCATAGGGTTTTAGCAGAAAATATTGCATGCGGACTGGATCCGGATAAAGTTGCTTTATACTGTCAAAGTCATGTGCATGAAACCGCAGAATTATACCTTTATTTAAACATGCTTGCTTATAAAGGAGAATTAGAGAAAACAGCAACCTTTAAAGATAAGGTTCGTATGCAGCCTGAGAATGTAAATGCGGGATTGCTTACCTATCCTGTATTACAGGCAGCAGATATTCTTTTGCATCGTGCCAAATATGTGCCTGTCGGGAAAGACCAGGAGCAACATTTAGAGATGGCAAGAAATTTTTCAAAGCGTTTCAATCATCGTTATGGTGAGGTATTTCCTGAGCCGGAGGCATTTAATTTCAGCAACGATCTTATAAAAGTTCCTTCACTTGCTGGGAGTGGGAAAATGAGTAAAAGTGAAAATGAAAACGCAACTTTGTATTTAGCAGATGATAATGAAACGATAAGAAAAAAAGTTGTGAAAGCAAAGACTGACAATGGTCCTACAGAAAATAATTCTCAAAAACCTGTATATATTCAGAACCTTTTTCTATTGTTGAATTTAGTTAGTAAAGAAGATGTAATTAAAAAGTATGAGGATGATTATAACAATTGCAACATTCGATATGGAGAAATGAAAAAGCAATTGGCTGAAGATATGGTGAACTTTATTTCTCCCATACGTGAAAAAGTAAATGCGATTTTAAAAGATGAAAAATATTTACAGAAGGTAATGGAACAGGGGGCTGATAAAGCCCGAAAGAGTGCAGCAGCTACTATTAAATTGGTAAGAGCCGCAATGGGATTGAATTATTTTTAAATGTTGATATTAATAATTCTTAATTAATTTTTATTCTATATTTTTAGCGGCATTTCAATTTCAAAATCTTTAAAAGTCCCTGTAGGGATTTAGGGCATGGCAAAAACAAAAAAACCAAAACACATTGCAGTAGCCGGAAACATTGGTGCTGGCAAAACAACGCTAACAGAGCTTTTGAGCAAACATTATAAATGGATTCCGCAGTTTGAAGACGTTGATCACAATCCCTACCTAAATGATTTTTATGAAGAGATGCCCCGATGGAGCTTTAACCTTCAGATATATTTTTTAAATAGTCGCTTAACACAACTGCTCGAAATTCATCGTGGTACTGAAACCGTAATTCAGGACAGAACCATTTATGAAGATGCAAATATTTTTGCTCCAAACCTGCACGACATGGGGCTTATGGCTAAAAGGGATTTTGATAATTATTATACTTTTTTTGAAACACTAAAAAGTATGGTGCAGCCTCCTGATCTTTTAATTTACCTTAATTGTTCTGTACCAACATTAGTGGCACAAATACAAAAACGCGGAAGGGAATATGAAGAAAATATCCGGCTCGACTATTTAAAAAAACTGAATGAGTTTTATAATAAATGGATAGGCACTTACAAAGAAGGCCCTCTTTTAATTATTGATGCCGATAAAAATAAGTTTGCAGAAAATGAAGAAGACCTCGGTAAAATAATTAACCAGATTGATGCACAGCTGTATGGATTGTTTTAGAAAAATTTCTTAAACCTTCGGCGCCGCTGCTGCAGTTTCTCCTCTGGCAGCGCTTGAATATTTTTCAAAATTTTTTACAAATTGCTGTGCAAGTTCTTTTGCTTTTAGATCATACTCATTTTTATCTGCCCAGGTATTTCGTGGATTTAAAATTTCAGAAGGAACACCAGGACATTCCTTTGGCATCATAAATCCAAATACAGAATGTGTTTCATATTCTGCATTATCCAGCTTTCCTTCAAGGGCTGCCGTAATCATTGCTCTTGTATAGTCAAGTTTTATTCTGTGCCCTGTACCATAAGCCCCGCCTGTCCAGCCGGTATTTATCATCCAAACATTTACTTCATGCTCTCTTATTTTTTTACCAAGTAATTCAGCATATTGTACAGGATGCAATGGTAAAAAAGGTGCTCCAAAACAAGTACTGAATGTGGCTTTGGGCTCTGTTACACCTGCCTCAGTACCTGCAACTTTTGCTGTATAGCCGCATACAAACTGGTACATAGCATGCCCTGTGGATAACTTGCTTACCGGTGGAAGAATGCCATAAGCATCTGCTGTTAAAAAGAAAATATTTTTTGGTGTTTTACCAATTGACGGATGCAAAGCATTGCTGATAAATTCCAGCGGATAGCTCACTCGTGTATTCTCAGTAATTTTTTTACTGGAGAAATCAATTTTATTTGTGCCTTCAAAAAAGGTTACATTTTCTACCAAAGCGCCGGGCTTTATTGCATGAAAAATCTGAGGCTCTTTATCTTCACTCAGATCAATGGTTTTTGCATAGCACCCACCCTCAAAATTAAAGACTGTGTTTGCAGTCCATCCATGTTCATCATCACCAATCAAATGCCTTTTGGGGTCAGCGCTTAATGTTGTTTTGCCCGTGCCGCTCAATCCAAAAAATATTGCAGTGTCGCCATCATCTCCCATGTTTGCCGAGCAATGCATGCTTAAAACATGTTTATCATGAGGAAGAATAAAATTGAGTATGGAAAAAATTCCTTTCTTCATTTCTCCTGTATAACCTGTACCACCAATGAGAATAATTTTTTTTGTAAAATTTACGATAGCGAAATTATGCTGGCGTGTTCCATCAGTTGCAGCATCAGCATTAAAAGATGGCGCCTGTATTATATGCCAATCAGCTTTAAAATTTTCAAGCTCTTCTTCTTGAGGACGCAGGAACATATTGTAAGCAAACAAATTGCTCCAGGGATTTTCATTTATCACCCGAATGTTCAGTCTGTATTCAGGGTCGGCACAAGCGTAGCAGTCTCTCACCCATATTTCTTTATCAGTAATATTGTCAAGCATTTTTTTATATAGCTGATCAAAATATTGTGGTTCTATAGGGATATTAAAATCATTCCAATGAATACTTTTTTCAGTAAGCTCATCTTTTACGATGAATTTATCTTTAGGGCTGCGACCGGTGAACTCGCCTGTTTTAATAACAAGAGCACCTGTGTCATTTAAAATACCTTCTTTTCTTTCTACAGTTTGCCGGGTAAGTTCTTCAGGTGTTAATTGGTAATGTACCTTTTCGGCAGTTTGTAATCCTAAATTAATAAGTGCATTCTTCGGCAATGAAATCATTGTAGGTACTGACATATAACAAATCGTTTATCGTGTTTGTAAAGGTAAAAGAGGATTGCTTTATAAAAAATAAATTTTAAACTTTTTATTCTTGAATTTATATTTTGATTTTTATATTTAAAATAAAATTTGAAAAAATCTTTCTTCAATAACAAACAAATGCAGAGTTGTATATTGCGTTTATAAATTTTTTACAATGAAATATCTTCCACTCAATTCTGAGATCTTCATTCAAAATCGTAAACGTTTTACTGACAAAATGGAGAAAAATTCTATTGCTGTTTTTAACAGCAATGATGAATTGCCAACCAATGGCGATGGGCTTCATCCATTTAAACAAAATGCTGATCTGTATTGGCTTACAGGCATTGAACAGGAAGATACAATGCTTATTTTATTCCCCGGTAATCCTGATGCAAAATATAGGGAAGTTTTAGTGCTTGTTCGGCCAAACGAACTAAAAGAAAAATGGGATGGGCATAGATTAACTGCATTGGAAGGTGAAAATATTTCAGGAATAAAAACAATTGTTTGGTTAGATAGTGTTGAGGCGATGCTACAGCCATGGATACATTTGGCAGATACAATTTATTTAAATACAAATGAGAATGATCGCAAAGCAAATCTTGTTCCTGTAAGAGATTACAGGTTTGCAAAAGAAATGCGCAGAAAATATCCGTTACATAATTATCGCCGCAGTGCAAAAATTTTAAAGGAATTGCGAGCAATAAAAACTCCATTAGAAATTGAAGTGATACAAAAGGCAATTGATATTACTGAAGTTGCATTCAGAAGGTTGTTGCACTTCATTAAGCCCGGTGTTTTTGAGCATGAAATTGAGGCTGAAATATGGCATTCATTTTTATCGAAAAGGGCTACCGGTATGGCTTATGGAAGTATTATTGCCTGCGGTGACAGGGCAAGAACACTGCATTATGTAAGCAACAACCAGGAATGTAAAGAGGGTGAATTATTGCTGATGGATTTTGGTGCCAGCTATGGAAATTATAATGCTGATCTTACACGAACAGTTCCTGTAAGCGGCAAGTTTGGCCGCAGGCAAAAAACAGTTTACAATGCGTGCCTGCATCTTCATCAGTATGCAGCAAGTATATTAAAACCGGGCATAACCATAATTGATTACACAGAAAAAGTAGGTGATGAGGCAACTATTGTTTTTCAAAAAATAGGATTGCTTAAAAAATCAGAAATTAAAAACGAAGACCCTGAGAACAGAGCTTACCGGAAATATTTATATCATGGAATCTCACATCACTTAGGAATTGATGTGCATGACTTAGGAACCAGAACAGAACCAATAAAAGCAGGAATGGTTTTTACTATTGAGCCCG
>JALYYX010000313.1 GCA_030946075.1 Bacteroidota bacterium
ATAAAAATTTCTTGACTGACCTACAAGATCCAAAGCAATATTGCTTATTGCAATATCCTGCTCAAGCATGGGCCCATGACCTGTCCACTCACTTAAGCGATGACCCATGATCAACGAATTATCTGCAAGATGTAAAGTGTAGTTGATTAGTTGATTAGTTGATTGGTTGAAATGTTCAGCAGATTCCATTATTGTAAGTTTCTTCTTAAGAATGATATGTAGCCATTTAGTATTCTTTCAGTCTCATCTATTTTGGCTTTAAAATATTCTAACTTCTCCGCAGTAATATAATTGCAATCAAGAGCATCAATAAGATGATTATAAGTTTCGCTTAAAGAACCCCTTGCAATTACACAAAAATGTAATTGGTCTTTATAAGTATATCTTCCATGACCTTCAGAGATAGTGCTATTTATAGATCTTGAAGAACGAATCATTTGGTTAACTAATCGAAATTTTTCTTCAGTAGGAAACGTTTCTGCTAATTCAAAAATTTCATTTTTAAGAACTCTGGCTTTTTTCCAGACTTCCAATTCAGTAAAACTTTGATGAGAATTTTCAGACATAACATTTTAACTTGTCAACTTAATCAACTAATCAACTTTTTAATCTACATGTGTTTTAATTCATCCGGCAGATCATAAAAAGTTGGATGACGATAAACTTTATCATTCGAAGGATCGTACATGCTTGCGGCCGCATCAGGATTTGATGCATGAATATTTTTTGATTCCACTACCCAAATACTTACACCTTCCATCCGCCGTGTATAAACGTCTCTTGCATTTTCAATCGCCATTTTTGCATCTGCCGCATGAAGGCTGCCCACATGCTTATGATCCAAGCCCTGCTTGCTTCTTATAAAAACTTCCCAAAGCGGAGCCTCCCTAAATCCCTCCGAAGGAGGGACTTTTGAAGTCTTATAATTATTTGATGGTTCATTCATTTATAAAATATTTTAAGCCCTCCCTTCGGGAGGGTTTGGGTGGGCTTTTTCAGCATAAGCAAGTGCAGCTTCTCTCACCCATTCACCATCTTCATGCGCTTTTATTCTTGCCGCCATTCTTTCTTTGTTACACGGACCATCACCATTCACAACTTTCCAAAACTCATCCCAGTTTATTTCACCAAAATCGTAATGCTTTTTTTCATCATTCCATTTTAGGTCTTTATCTGGAATGGTTAATCCTAAAACTTTTGCCTGGTCTGTGCAGATGTCAACAAACTTTTGCCGCAGTTCATCATTTGTAAATCTTTTTATTTTCCACTTCATGCTTTGTGCGGTGTGCGGAGAGTTATCATCATTTGGTCCGAACATCATAAGGCTTGGCCACCACCAGCGATTCAAAGCATCCTGCGCCATTTCTTTTTGTTCTTTACTACCACGGCAAAGCGTTAGCAAAATTTCAAAACCCTGCCGCTGATGAAAGCTTTCTTCTTTACAAACTCTTATCATCGCTCTTGCATAAGGTCCGTAAGAAGTTCTGCAAAGCGGAACCTGGTTCATAATGGCTGCACCATCCACCAGCCAGCCAATTGCACCAATGTCTGCCCATGTTAATGTTGGATAATTAAATATGGAAGAATATTTTGCTTTGCCGGAAAGTAATTGATCAACCATTTCTTCACGGCTGATGCCCATGGTTTCTGCAGCAGCATACAAGTACAATCCGTGTCCTGCTTCATCCTGAACCTTGGCAATCAAGATTGCTTTTCTTTTTAATGATGGAGCTCTTGTTATCCAGTTGCCTTCCGGCAACATGCCAACAATTTCACTGTGTGCATGCTGACTTATCATTCTTATTAAAGATTTGCGATAAGTATCCGGCATCCAATCTTTCGGCTCTATTCGAATTTCTTTTTCGAGTTTATTATCAAATATTTTTTCTAATTCTGAAACAGACATAAAACAAATTTACAAAAATCAATCTGCTATAATTACTAACAGGAGTTATTTAACATCAAAATCAACCATCACTTTTTCACTGCGGGGATGTGATTGGCAGGAAAGAATAAATCCTGCTTCTACTTCATCAGGCTCCAGTCCGTAATTTACTTCCATTTCAATTTTGCCTTCAATCAGTTTTGCTTTGCAGGTTGTGCATACGCCGCCCTTACATGCAAAAGGAAGATCTGCACCTTGCGCTAAAGCTGCATCCAGTATGTTGTTGCTGTCATAATCTAAATTAAAATCAAAACTTCTTCCATCAAGCTTTACTGTAATATTACTGGTGGCTTTATTTCTTTCGCTTGCAGCTTGTAGCTTATAGCTTGAGGCTTTTCTCAAGGGGGTTGTAAATAGTTCGAAATGAATTTTGCGTTTATCAATTCCTTTATCCTGCAAAAAATCTCTTACACAAAAAATCATTTCCTCAGGGCCGCAGATGAAAAATTCATCGATTGCATTCAGGTTAATCAATTTTGTAAGTTGTAAACATTTATCTGCATTTATTCTTCCGTAATTTATTTCAGCCTCCATCCTTTCCCTGCTTAAAATATGATACAGCCTGAAACGTTCGATGAATCTATCTTTTAGGGCCTCTAATTCTTCTTTAAAAATTATGGAAGAATGATTTTTATTTCCGAACACAAGAGTGAAGCTGCTGTTTGGCTCGGTAAGTAAAGTGGTTTTTATAATTGAGATAATTGGCGTGATGCCGCTGCCTGCCGCAAATGCAACATATTTTTTTTGGTTTGATGGATTAAGTTCTGTATAAAAATTTCCGGAAGGCGGCATTACATCAAGCGTGTCGCCGGGTTTTAATTCAGTGTTAGCAAATGTTGAGAATAACCCTCCCTGTACTTTTTTTACTGCTACTCTTAATTCGTTATCTAACGGGCTTGTACAGATTGAATAAGAGCGACGAACCTCTTCCCCTTCTAAAACTTTTTTTAATGTGAGGCTCTGTCCCTGTTTAAACTGAAATTCCTTTTGTAATTCATTTGGAATATAAAAAGATATTGATACACAATCTGGTGTTTCTCTTTTTATGTCTTTTACTTTTAATGGATGGAAATGCAGCGCCATAATTGGGCGCAAAAATAACATTATTACTCCGTGATGATTTACCTAATGCTTGTGATTAAAATGGAAGTATAATATATAGTTTTGCATACCAGGAGAAGTTGAGATTTGTTATTAGATGGCATTAGTTAGAAAGTTCGACTCCTATGGGAGTAGGATATTTATAGAAAATCGTAATTCTATAAACAGTCAACTCCTTCGGAGTTGAACCGATGACTTTTAGTTTAAGATCATGGGCTGCGGGACAATGTCAATTAAGTTAACAGGAACCAAGAAGGTTTTCTTATACTTTCTATATTTGAAATCTTTAAAAAACCTTCTTGGTTTTTATTGTTGATCCTTAACTTAATGACATTGGGCTGCGGGATAGAAATGAAAAGCCTGCGAAGCAGCTTGTAATGGATAGCCCGAACTAAGTTGATGGTTGCTGAGAAGATGACAGCCCCAATTGGATTTGTATGAAAGAATAAAAATTGTAAAATGAAATTAGAAACGATTGATAAAGTTGAGGATATAAGTCCGGAGGATTTTAAGAGAAATTATTACGATAAAATGAAGCCGCTGATAATTACAGGGCTTGCAAAGCATTGGCCGGCATACACAAAATGGAACTGGGATTATTTTAAACAGATTGTGGGCAATGAAAAAGTGGCGCTGTATAACAATGTAAAAAGCGATGCTTACACGCCGATAAATACTGCGGATGATTATAAAACTTTTGGTGAATACATTGACATGATTAAAGCAGGGCCGGCAGGTTGGAGAATATTTTTATTCAATATTTTCCAACATGCACCGCAGCTTACAAAAGATTTTACATGGCCTGAACATTTAATGAAAGGCTTTATAAAGCGCTACCCAATGTTGTTTGTGGGTGGTGCAACTTCAATAACGCACATGCACTTTGATATTGATATTTCTCATATTCTGCATACACAGTTTATGGGAAGAAAACGGGTGCTTTTATTCCCCAATGGAGAACAATATAAATTATACCGAAAGCCGTTTGAGGTTTTAAGCCTCGTAGATTTTTCTCATTACCATGAAGGCAACGGCACTCCGGATTATGACCAATTTCCTGCGGTTAAATATGCAGAGGGTTATGAAGTTATTTTAGAGCATGGTGATACATTGTTTATGCCTGCAGGCTATTGGCACCATATGGAATATTTAGACAGTGGGTTTGCTATGAGCCTGCGTGCCCTTCAAGATTCTGTTCCCGGTAAATTAAAAGGCGTATGGAATTTATTTGGCATGAGAACGATAGATACTGTTATGAAAAAAACTTTTCCAAAGCCGTGGTATAACTATAAAAAGAATAAAATCCTGAAAAATGCAAAAGAGGTTTTAAAAAATTATGAGAATTAAAATTTAAAATTATCTTTGTATAAGAATATGCATTATTTTGCAATTCTCAATTCTTCTTTCCTATCCTAAATAAAGCCATTCCCTTAGTTATAATTTGTAGTACTGAAAAGTATCCTTTTAAAAAAACTATATCTGCATATTTGCTTAACTATTTTTTCTTGTGGTTTCAGAGGTAAGCAAGGCCGGTGATATTTATCACTGGCCATTCTTTTTATAGAGGTAAGAAAAAAAAGGGTGACATAGTAAGATTTTATAGTTGAATATTTATGGATTATGGTTGCTTAGCCATAGGATTATTTTTTAAAAATTATTCAAGTGCTTTATTTACAAACTTTATTAGCGGGGTTAGTGCTTTGAAAGCCTTAATAGTTTTGACTGTAAGTTTATTACTTGTAAGATCCTCATCGGATAAAGGTTTTGTTGCAATAAGGCTTTTAAATTTTAGAAATTCGCCTGCAGGATTTTCTTTATCATAACCCCTTGGCAGGTTATTTAGTTTTACATCAGGCCCCGATTCTAATTGTTTATATGTAGTAACAAAGTTTTTGTTTTGAACAATGCTTTTAAATTCAACAAAGCAATAATCTATTTCCTGTCTTATTTTTTTTAGTTCCGGAGACATCGGCATCCATAATCCGCCGCCAACAAAGCTTTTACCACCCGGCTCCGCATGAAAATAATATCCGGCATAAATTGATTTTTTGCCACCCCGATTAATGCTTGCCCCCATGTTGGTTTTGTAAGGTGTTTTATTTTTTGAGAAACGTATATCACGGTTTATTCTGAAAACACAATCTTTAACCTGCAATTCCTTTACATCGCTGTCGAACTGTGAAGTTTTTTTAATCAGAATAGAAACAAAATTTTGAAAATCCTTTTTTGTATCCAAGTATTCATTGCGGTGTGCATCAAACCAAACTTTATTATTGTTTTTGGAAAGAGACTTTAAAAATTTTAGTGAGGATTGTTGTAGCATGTTTTTTACTGTATCATTTTTAAAAATTCTTCTTCAGAGATAACCTGAATGCTGGTTATTTTTTTTGCTTTATCCAATTTACTACCCGCATCTTCACCTACAACAAGATAATTTAATTTGCTGCTTACACTCCCCAATAATTTACCTCCGTTTTTTTCAACCATTTCTTCTGCCTCACTCCGTTTCAATGTAGGTAGGCTACCTGTAAATAAAAATGTTTGCTGATTTAATCTGCCATCGATCTCAACTTTCTTATTTGTGTTTTTGAGGTTAACGCCGAGTTGTTCCAGCTTTTTTATCATAGCTATATTATCTTCCAAATGGAAGAACTGGTAAATGCTTCCGGCAACTTTTGTTCCTACATCTTCTAAATTTTGTAATTCTTCTAAAGAGAATTTTTCAAAATCAAGTAAATGATCTACAGCTTTGGCAAGTGTTTTAGCAGTTGTTTCACCAACATAGCGAATACCTAAACCAAAGATTAACCTGTGCAAAGGCTGGGTCTTTGAATTCTTAATTGCTGTTTTTAAGTTATCAATTGATTTTTGGCCGAAACCTTCCAGCCCGGATATTTTTTCATAATCAAGTGTATAAATGCCGGGTATATCTTTTAATAAATCCAGCTCAAAAAACTTTACAATATTGGCTGCACCAAAGCTCCTGATATCCATTGCATCTTTGCTCACAAAATGAATGATGCGTTCAACCACCTGAGCTTTACAATTAATATTTACGCAGCGTAAAACAGCCTCCCCTTCAGGCTTTACCAATTCATCATTACAAACAGGGCAATTTTTGGGGAAAATAATTTTCTTTTCTGTTCCTTTCCTTAATTCAACCAAAGGTTTAACTATGTAGGGGATCACATCGCCTGCTCTTTCCACTAAAACCGTATCTCCTATTCGTACATCCTTTTCTCTTACAACATCAGGATTAAATAGTGAAATAGAAGTAACCGTTACACCACCAATATGTACTGGTTCTATTTTAGCTACCGGTGTTATTGAACCTGTACGGCCCACCTGAAACTCAACATTAATTAGTTTGCTGGTTGCCTGCCGGGCTTTAAATTTAAATGCGATGGCCCACCGCGGATGGTGTGTTGTGCTTCCCATTCTCTGCTGCAGTTCCACATCATTCACTTTAATAACTATTCCATCAATTTCGTAAGGAAGGTCTTCTCTTTTCTTTTCAAAATCATTACAGAATTTTATTACCTCCTCTATTCCTTGTAAAACCTTTTGTTGTTTTGCAGGCGTTTTAAAGCCAAGTTGCCAAAGCATTTCAAGAGAACCCGAATGAGAATTTAATTTTGAATTAATAAAGCTCACGTAACTTACATGGTATAAAATCGCTTCAAGACTTCTCTTTCTTACTACCAGAGGATCTTTCATCCGTAATGAACCTGAGGCCGCATTTCTTGGATTTGCAAGTGGGGCTATTCCCTGCTCAACCAAATGCTCATTATATTTTTTAAAACTTTGTTTTGTCATCAACACTTCACCGCGTATCTCGATCCTCTGTATTCCATAATCAGAAAACTTTGCAGATAGAGGAATAGATTTTATTTGTTTAAGATTAGTAGTTACGTCATCCCCGGCAATGCCATCTCCTCTTGTGGCGCCTCTTACCAAAATATCATCTTCATAAATTAAAGAGATGCTTGCCCCGTCAAATTTTGGTTCGGCACTGTATTCAATCTTATCCGTATTGATTAATTTTTTTGCTCTCTTATCCCATTCAATAAGATCATCTGCATTATAACTATTCTCTAAACTTAGCATTGGCACTAAGTGTGGAACTGTAACAAATTCTTTGTTCAAACTGTTGCCCACTCTTTGTGTTGGAGAATCCGGTGTAATTAATTCAGGCGTTTCGCTTTCTATTTTTTCTAAATCCTTGTATAATTTATCATATTCAAAATCACTTAGCAGGGGTTCATCTAAAACATAATACCTGTGCTCATGAAAACGCAGAACATCTCTTAACTCATTAAGGCTTCCCGGTTCTTTAAGAAGTTTTTTTGTAAGTGCCTGTAATTTTTGTGTTTGTTCTTTCGTATACATGAGAAGAATTCTGGAGAAATAAAATTACAAT
>JALYYX010000316.1 GCA_030946075.1 Bacteroidota bacterium
TTTATTGAGTGTTGAAGTTAAATTATTATATGCTGATTACATGATTCATAAATATAAAATATGCATAAAATTGTTGTAGCGATTACAGGGGCAAGCGGATCTATCTATGCAAAGCTATTGCTGGATAAATTATTATTGCTAAAAGATCAATGGACAGAATTAAGTGTTGTAATTACAGATAATGCCAAGCTTGTCTGGAAAACTGAATTAGAAAGCGATCCTGATATTTATCGGGACGAAAATGAAATTAAATTTTTCAGCCAGCAGGATTTTTTAGCACCATTTGCATCAGGCTCCGGTAAGTACGATACAATGATAATTGCTCCATGCAGTATGGGCACATTAGGGCGGATCGCAACCGGTGTTTCAAACGATTTAATTACAAGAACGGCTGATGTTATCTTAAAAGAAAGAAGAAAATTAATTTGCATGGTAAGAGATACACCATACAATCTCATTCACATACGCAATATGGAAACAATAACTTTAGCAGGAGGAATCATTTGCCCGGCAACTCCGTCATTTTACAGCAAGCCCAAAAACATTGAAGAAGTTGCCGCTACAGTTGTTGATAGAGTAATAGATCTGGCCAATTTAAAAATTAAAACTTTCCGGTGGGGATATTAATAAAAAAAGACGCCACATTACTGCAACGTCTTCCTGTTTCATTGGGATATTATCTTAGGTCTATGACTTCTACTTTAGGATATTTCTTTTGATCGAATACGAATATGTTATCTGGCAAGTTTGCATTTGTCCTCATACTTGAAATTGAATAGGTGTAACGATTGCCATTCTTTTCAAAAATTTTTATTTGCTTAATGTTTTGGGTTGGCTTGTCAATATCTATCAATACTTTAAAAAATGTTTTACTCTTATCAATAGGAGTAAGCTCAACTTCCTGCAAAGTTTTGCCTCCAATCTTTACATCAGGATTAGTTTTGTATAAAAAATCTTTATCGTAAAAATTAGTAAACAATTTTTGTGGAGTAAGCGTATTTGTTGAAGCATCAAATTTTCCTACCTGTACTTCATTGCTTGATTTGTCATAAGTCCAGGTGGTATTGCCATCGCTGAAAATTTCCTGACCTGTTATACTTACATGATATTTTGTTCCCTTCATATTTACAGTTCCTGATTTTGAGCCTTGCATTTTACCTGCAGAATTTTCTATTTTCAGATTAAACTTTGCGGTAACAGTTTTATAGCTTTTGAATTTTGCACTAACACCATCTAATATTTTTTTAGCATCGGTATCGTTCTTTCCCATCCCTTTCGGCTGGGCAACTACAACCATACTGCCTAATAATAAAAATGAGAATAATAAATTTTTCATGATGTTTTGTTTAGTTAATTGCTCAAAAATTCTATAAGCAAAGATAGGTAATAGACAACTGTAAGCATCTTAGGGTTTAAGTTGCCTAACCAATAAAGTGTTAATGTTATGTTGTGTTGATAATATGAATAAAAAAGTTTGCGTTAATAAAATATGTTTGCAATAGAAAGGTCTCGCTTTCCTTTTTAAATCCGCCTTTTGCGGAACAGGCTTCAACTTCACTCTTGATACTTCTGTACAATTTAATTTTACGGATTTTTAAAACTCAATTAGTATCATGTCAGAAAATGTTTCAATATACCAACGGGTAAATTATGAACCTTCTCAATTAACAGAATTTTTATGGTGGCTTTCCACTGCTGAAAAAGAATTGCTTGTGGATAGTGTTGTAGATCGAAATCGATTTAAAATAATCGGAATGTCAGTGCTTACAACCTGGCTGTTTGCAACTCTTGCATGGACGTATTTTTTCTCTACCATAATTGATAATGCATTTTTATATATTCCTTTAGGAATCTTTATGGGATTTATTATCCTGACTATAGACAGGGCATTGATAAAAGGCATAACAAAATTTAATAAGAATAAATTTATGCCCCTTTTATTTAGAGGATTATTGGCATTAACTATTGGTGTATTTATGGCACAGCCTGCAATACTTTATATGTTTAATAAAGAAATAAAACTGCAGACATCTTTGGATAACGAGAAAAAGAAAGCTCAGAAAAGAGATGAATTGGAAGCAGTTTATAAAACCAGGAAAATAGAATTAGCGGAACAAAAACTTGCTTTACAAAATGAACTCGGAAAAAAGAGCAATGATGTTTCTAAGGCAAGAGACAATTATATCGCAGAGGCTGATGGAAGTGGCGGAACGGGTAAGATAGGAATAAAAGATATTGCCCTTGCAAAGAAAAAAGAATATGAAAAATTAGATGCTGAATATCAAGCATCAACATCAGCTATTCAGCCTAAAATAAACGACATAGAAAGGGAACAGAAAACAATTGACGATAATATTAAAAAAGAAGAGAATCTCTTTACAAATTATTTTAATGATGGCTTTTTAACAAGAATTGAAGCGCTGAATAACCTTATAAAAAGCAATGCAGCACTGCAATACAGGTATTATCTGTTAGTAATTATTTTAATGCTTATAGAACTAATGCCGGTTATTGCAAAAACCTTATTACCCTCCGGCAGTTACGATGAAAAAGTAAGGCTGAGAGAAGAAATGGAAAAAGAGATTGCTCATTCAAATATGAAAAAAGAAATGGAATTAAAAGAGATGTACAATACAATGGCGAAGCTAAATGATGAAGAAGCCATCACTGCATTTTTTACCATCACCAAAGAAGATAAGAACGAAAAAATGAAAGCTTTCTCTAAAAGATGGCGTGATGAAAAGCATGATACTTTTGACGGCCTATGGAATAAAATGAAAAGAGAAATATTGAGCAAGCAGGAAAATTAGTTATAGGTTATTAGTAATAAGTTGAAATAGCTTTAAGTAAGCAATTCATTTGAGTTATCACTTAAAAATTATCACCTACCACTACCTCATATCATTTCACTTTGCAGCAGCGGGTTTTTTATTGAATGCTTTAGCTCTGCGAACTCTTTAGCAGCTCTAATAAAATTTACAAAAATCGGTTGCGGATTTTCTACAGTACTTTTTAGTTCGGGATGATATTGCACACCTATAAAAAAAGGATGCGCAGGCAGTTCCATAATCTCCACCAATTCTGTTTCAGGATTAATTCCGCTGGCTATCATTCCTGCCTTTTCAAATTGATGCAAATATGCATTATTAAATTCCCATCGGTGGCGATGTCTTTCACTTATCTCGTCTTTTTCATAAATTCTATGTGCCAAAGTATTTTCTTTAATTATACATGGGTAAGAACCTAACCGCATGGTGCCACCTTTCATTGTAATTTTCTTTTGCTCTTCCATCATATCTATCACAGGGTTTGCTGTGCCAGGCTGCATTTCAGTAGAGTTAGCATCTTTAATATTCAGAATATTTCTTGCGAATTCAATTGCAGCCATTTGCATACCCAGGCAAATACCAAAGAAGGGAAGATTATTTTCTCTTGCATATTTTACAGCAGTTATTTTGCCTTCCACACCTCTGTTTCCAAAACCCGGGGCAACCAATAATCCATCAAGCTCATTCAGTTTTTCAGCAACATTTTCTTCTGTAATATATTCACTGTGAACATTTATCACCTGCACTTTACAATCATTCATTGCCCCTGCATGAATAAAAGATTCAAGAATGGATTTATAAGCATCCTGCAGCTCAATATATTTCCCTATCAGTCCGATAGTAACTTTATTCTTTGGATGTTTTAATTTATCTAAAAATCCTTTCCACTTTTCTAATTCAGGCTCATGATAGTTTGTAATATTTAATTTCTTTAAAACAATAATATCAAGTTTTTCTTTCAGCATTGCCATTGGCACTTCATAAATGGTTGTTGCATCCATTGCCTCAATAACTGAATCCTGTTTTACATTACAAAATAGTGCAAGCTTTCTTTTCAAATCCTCTCCCAGCGGTCGTTCTGTTCTGCAAACCAAAATATCAGGATGTACTCCATTTTCACTCAACATTTTTACACTATGCTGTGTTGGCTTTGTTTTTAATTCCTTTGCTGCTTTTAAATAAGGTATTAAGGTAAGATGAATAACGAGGCAATCATCTTCCGGAAGTTCCCATTGCAACTGGCGAACTGCTTCAATAAAAGGGAGACTTTCAATATCACCAACTGTGCCGCCTATCTCAGTAAGAATTACATCGAATTTATTGCTGTCTCCCAAAAGTCTCATTCTTCTTTTTATCTCATCGGTAATGTGAGGAATTACCTGCACTGTTTTACCAAGATAATCCCCTGCCCGTTCCCGGTTGATCACTGTTTGATAAATAGAACCTGTTGTAACATTATTTGCCTGCGAAGTATGAATATTTAAAAATCTTTCATAATGGCCAAGATCAAGATCAGTTTCCGCGCCATCTTCAGTTACATAACATTCACCATGCTCATAAGGGTTCATCGTTCCGGGGTCAACATTAATATAAGGATCAAATTTTTGAATCGTAGTTTTCAGTCCCCTTGCCTGCAATAATTTTGCAAGAGAAGCTGCAATAATACCTTTGCCCAATGAGGATGTTACGCCACCTGTAACAAAAATATACTTAGCCATAAATTTTACTTTATAATTAAAATGATGACCTTAAAATACCGGGAATAATATCAGGGAGGTCATACAAACTTACAGTAAATATTCTGGAGAGTAAAGTGAAGAAGAAGTTTTGTGGAAAATTTCTTTCTAATAATATCTATTTGTATTCAGATAATTTGCAACATAGTCTCCAACTCCATTTTCTAAAGAATAAAAAGAGTGAGAATACCCGGCTGCACTGAGTTTTAGCATATTCGCCTCTGTAAAGTTTTGGTATTTATCTTTTATATCTGAAGGCATATCAATATATTCAATAACAGGAATAAGGTGCATTGCAGCAAAAACGGCATTTGCCAGATCATTAAATGAGCGTGCCTTCCCTGTTCCCACATTATAAATTCCACTTTTAATTTGTTGCCTGTTGCCTGTGGGTTTTTGAGTGTTCTCCATAAACCAGTAACATATTTTTATTAAGTCCTTTACATAAATAAAATCACGAAGTTGTTCTCCATCATTAAAATCTTTACTGTTAGATTTAAAAAGTTTTACGACTCCATTCTTATTTATTTGGTGAAACGAATGAAAGATCATACTGGCCATTCTCGCTTTATGATATTCATTTGGTCCATACACATTAAAAAATTTTAGCCCTGCCCAAAATGGAGGGCAACTTTTGGCATCTTGTGCTTGCAGAAGTACCCATTTATCAAATTCATTTTTAGAAATTCCATAAGGATTTAAAGGATGTAAATTGCCAATTACATTATGATCATCATTATAACCTAATTCTCCGCCACCATAGGTTGCAGCCGATGAAGCATATACAAGAGGGAGGTTATTTTTCGTGCAATAGTTCCATATATTTTGTGCGTAATCAACATTTAAATGCTTATGAATTGCATAATCAAATTCAGCAGTATCCGTTCTTGCCCCAAGGTGAAAAATAAATTTTACATCCGGGTTTTCAATATTGAGCCATTCAAAAAAATTGTCTCTTTCAACTCTAACTAAATATTTTTTTTGGTGAAGGTTTAATTCTTTTTTCTCATCGTTAAATTCATCTACAAGAATTAAATTTTCATACCCATGTCTGTTTAAATAACCGACCATGCAGCTTCCGATGAAACCTGCAGCGCCTGTAATTACTATTGCTGATTGTTTATTTATCATTTATTCAGGAAGATAATTTTTAAAATATTTTTCAATCGCTGTATCATATTTGTTTTTCCATAAAGAAATATTTCCCCATTCATCATCACCAATTTTTATTTCTCCTGTTGTTACAACACCAAGTTTTTTAAAAGATTTATTTGTAAGAAATTTTTCAAATTCATCCGTTCTATCCCTTGAAATACTTACCACTACTCTACTCTGGGGTTCTCCAAACAAATAAGCATCTTTACGAATATTGCCATCAAAAGTTACAATAAACCCTTTATCCGTATGGAATGCACTTTCGCATAGGGTTACAAATAAACCTCCTTCACTTATATCATGTGCTGATTGTATTAGTTTATTTTTTATCAATTCGCTTATTGTTTTCTGAACCTCAAACTCTTCTTCTAAATTAAAATATGGAGGTGGCGAAAATTCTACACCGCAAACTTTGTGTAAATATTCTGATGAATTAATATCGTTCCTGCTTTCACCAATTAAATAAATTACATCACCGGCAGATTTGAAATCCAATGTCATCTTATCTTTAACGTCATCCAATAATCCCACCATACCAATAGTTGGTGTGGGGTAAACCGGACCTGATGGAGATTGATTATAAAAACTAACGTTGCCGCCGGTAACGGGTGTATCAAATTTTTTACATGCTTCACTCATTCCTTTAATAGCATGAACAAACTGGTAGTAAACTTCAGGATCATAAGGGTTACCGAAGTTGAGGCAATTGGTTATTCCCAAAGGTTTTCCGCCGCTGCAAACAATATTTCTGGCAGCCTCACTTACTGCCATCATACAGCCAATATAAGGGTCAGCAAAAACATACCGGCTGTTGCAATCAGTTGTTATCGCCAGGGCTTTCCCGGTTTCTTTTACAAGAATAACAGCTGCATCAGAAGGCTGATTGGTATTGGTATTGCCGGTACCAACCATACTGTCGTATTGATTATATACCCACCGTTTAGATGCAATGTTTGGAAGAGAAATTATTTGTTCTGCGATATTTTTTAAATCTTTGGGAACATCAATTTTATTTGCATCAAAAGATCTTATCTTATCAAAATATTTTGGCTGTTGATATTTTCTTTCATACACAGGAGCACCACCACCTAACACCAAGCTTTCTGCAGGAATTTCCGCTTCCAAATTTTTATACATATAAAACCGTAACATTTTATCATCTGTCACTTCACCAATTTGCGAGCATGTAATATCCCATTTATCAAAAATATTTATCACTTCTTTTTCTCTTCCTTTATTTATTATCAGTAACATTCTTTCCTGGCTTTCACTCAGCAATAATTCCCATGCCTTCATATTTTTTTGACGTGTAGGAACTTTATCCAGATCTATTTTCATACCTACTTTACCTTTTGCACTCATTTCTGCCGTTGAACAAATAATTCCTGCTGCACCCATATCCTGCATACCTGATACCGCTCCTGTTGGAATGATTTCAAGACATGCTTCCAATAATTTTTTTTCCTGGAAAGGATCTCCTACCTGAACCGCAGGAAGATCTTGTGCACTGTTTTCTGTAATATCGGCTGAAGCAAATGCAGCACCACCCATTCCGTCTTTGCCTGTTGAACTACCTACAATAAAAACAGGATTTCCGATTCCTACTGCAGTGGCACTAACGGTATTTCCTAATTTTACAATTCCTACGCTCATTGCATTTACCAATGGATTTGTATGATAACAATCTTCAAAATAAACTTCTCCGCCAACAGTAGGCACACCGAAACAATTTCCATAATACCCGATGCCATGTACAATACCACTAACTAAATGTTGGGTTTTATTGTCTTTTATATTTCCAAAGCGCAAAGAATTTAATGCTGCAATTGGCCGGGCACCCATTGTAAAAATATCACGGTGAATTCCGCCAACTCCTGTTGCTGCACCCTGGAAAGGTTCAATTGCTGAAGGATGGTTATGACTTTCAATTTTAAAGACAACTCCATAACCATCTCCAATATCCATAAGCCCGGCATTTTCTTCACCGGCTTTTACTAAAAGCTTAGAACCCTCACGTGGCAAGGTTTTTAACCATTTAATAGAATTTTTGTAACTGCAATGCTCACTCCACATAACTGAATAAGCACTTAGCTCTGTAAAATTTGGAGTACGTCCTAAAATTTGTTCTATGTTATCAAACTCGCCTGATGTTAAGCCAAGTTTTTCGGCTACCTCAACTGTTATCTCCATTGTAAAAAAGAAAAGCAAACATACAATGTTGTAAATCTTATTCCCGATAAATATTTTAACTAACTTCCCACACTAAATTTTTTTTCTTGAATTATTTTCTGTTTTTTATTTATTTATTGCTGTTTTGCTGGTTGCTTGGTAAGATAAAATTCATTTCTAATTGCGGTATAAATAATAAAACAATAATTATTCTTTTTTTAATAAGAATACTTTTTGGTGTTATTAACGGTTATATAAATCTGTATCATTACTCAGGTACAGATGCAGCTTATTTTCATGATGATGGGATAACTGAATATCATTTACTTTTCAATAATCCTTCAGAATATTTTTCAAATATTTTTAGAACAAATAATAATTTCTCAGGTTTTTTAGAAATTAAAGACTCTTTCTGGAATAATCTTCGTACAAACCTTATAATAAAACTCTTATCTGTTTTTGATATTTTCAGCAGGTGCAATTTTTTTATAAATACTATCTTTTATAATTTCCTGGTTTTCTTCGGATCAGTTGCTCTATATAGAATCTTTATCAAAATTTTACCGGACAAAAAGAACATATTAATACTCTGTTTGTTTCTCTTGCCGTCATTTTTATATTTTACCAGCGGTATTCAAAAAGACGGACTTATATTTTTAGCAATTGGTGTAAGCAGTTATCATTTATTTAATTTAATAAAAGATAAACGATCATTTTTAAAAAAATTGTTTTGGATAATAACCGGCTTTATAATTATCCTTCTCTTAAGAAATTTTGTTTTTATAGCATTAATTCCGGCATTAACTGCATGGGTAATTGCAGAAAAAATTAAAAAATTTATTCTTCCATTATTTTTAATTGTTTATGTATTTTTTATTGCTGTTTTTTTTGGTATGGGTTCTATCTCATCCAAAATAGATTTACCCGGTTATGTTTCTGCAAGACAAATAGCATTTGTTCAGATTGCAAAAGAAAGTAATTCAGCAATAAATATTAATCCTTTATTTCCCAATTTCAGAAGTTTTTTAAATAATTCTCCACAGGCAATTAATCATTCTTTAATGAGGCCTTACCTAACAGAAAAATTTAATCTCCTTTACATTCCTATTGCAATTGAAATTTTTATTTATGAGGGACTTCTTATATTGTTTCTTCTATTTAGATTAAAAAATAAAAAGCATCCTCCCTTTATTTATTTTGGAATATTTTTCAGTCTTTCAATGTTTTTAATGATTGGTTATACTGTTCCTATTATCGGCGCTATTGTACGATACAGAAGCATTTATTTTCCGCTTTTACTTATTCCTATAATCTGCTATACAAATTGGATTAAATTAAAGGATCTCTTACATATTAAAAAATAAAATAATTTAATATTTTGATAAGTATTTATAGAGTTTTTATACAATTGTTTATAAATATGTTTGTTTTATTTATCTGAATGCCCTTTTTTTGCCATTCAATTTATAAAATATGCAATCTTTACGAGTAAATGCAATACATAATCTTACTGCTAAAGCACCTAAAGCTGAAAGAAAAAATTCTGAAAAGATCTCTGAAATTTTTGGGGGAAATGTTTTTACAATAAAAACAGCACGGGAATTTTTACACGGCGAGGCTTACAAAAGCCTGGTTTCTTCCATGAAAAGCGGAAGCAAAATAGACCGTAAAATGGGAGATCAAATTGCAGCAGGATTAAAAGCATGGGCAGAGAAAAAAGGTGTAACACATTTTACGCATTGGTTTCAGCCCCTTACAGGGGCAACAGCAGAAAAGCACGATTCTTTTTTTACAATTAAGGGAGATGGAACTGCTATAGAAGAGTTTGACGGCGCTGCATTAATTCAGCAGGAACCTGATGCATCTTCTTTCCCAAGTGGAGGATTAAGAGCAACTTTTGAGGCCCGTGGTTACACAGCATGGGATCCTTCTTCACCCCCATTCATTATGGAGATTGGTGAGGGCAAAACTTTATGCATACCAACCATTTTTGTCTCTTATACAGGTGAATCATTGGACACAAAAACCCCCTTGCTGAAAGCATTGGTAGCGTTGGATAAAGCCGCTGTAGATGTTTGCCAATATTTTGATAAGAATATTACCGAAGTATCTGCAACGCTTGGCTGGGAACAGGAATATTTTGTAATAGATGCAAGTATTGCAAATGCCCGCCCGGATTTGGTTATGACAGGCAGAACAGTGTTTGGCCATGCACCTGCGAAAGGTCAGCAATTAGAAGATCATTATTTTGGTTCTATTCCGGAAAGAGTGTATGCATTTATGAGAGATTATGAAGAGGAAGCGTATAAGCTGGGTATTCCTTTGCGAACAAGACATAATGAAGTTGCACCGGCGCAATTTGAATGTGCACCAATTTTTGAGTCAGTAAATCTTGCTGTAGATCATAACACTTTACTTATGGATGTAATGACAAGAGTGGCCAAGCGTCATAATCTTGTTGTTCTTCTTCATGAAAAACCTTTTGCAGGAATTAACGGAAGTGGTAAACATAATAACTGGAGTTTAGCAACTAACACAGGAGTAAATCTTTTAGCGCCGGGGAAAACACCAAAAACAAATTTGATGTTTCTTGCTTTTTTTGTGAATACAATAAAAGCCGTTCATGATTATGCAGATCTATTGAGAGCATCCATTGCCTCTGCCGGAAATGATCATAGATTGGGTGCTAATGAAGCACCGCCTGCAATTATTTCCATATTTATTGGTAAATATTTATCCGAAGTATTAAATCAAATTGAAAGCAGGGTTGGAGAAAAATTTGATGAGCAGGATGAAGCAATGCTAAAGCTTGATATTCATAAAAGTATTCCGGAATTATTACTTGATAATACTGACAGGAACAGAACATCACCATTTGCATTTACAGGAAATAAGTTTGAATTTAGAGCAGTTGGTTCTTCTGCAAACTGCGCCGGTGCAATGACTGTGCTTAATACTATTATGGCAGAAACACTTAGTAATTTTAAACAGGATGTAGATGCATTAATTGATAAAGGAGAAAAAAAAGAAGTTGCACTAATGCAGGTAATTCAAAAATATATTGTTGATAGTAAACCTGTTTTATTTGAAGGAGATGGCTACAGTGATGATTGGGAAAAAGAAGCAAAAAAAAGAAAATTGCCAAATGTAAAAACTACACCCCTTGCCCTTGATGCATTTGTAACTGACAAAGCAAAAAATCTTTTTGAGCACAATAAAATATATACTCACAGTGAACTGGAAGCCCGGCATGAAATTTTATTAGAGAATTATGTAAAGAAAGTGCAGATAGAAGCAAGGGTTATGGGTGATTTGGCCACCAATCATATTTTGCCAGCCGCAATAAAATATCAAAATATTTTGATACAAAACATAAAAGGTTTAAAGGAAGTTGGGTTGCCTGACACTGCTTATTCTCATCAATCCCAAATAGTAGGAAAAATTGCTGACCATATAAATGCAATGAGTATAAAAGTAGAAGAAATGATTGAAGCCCGAAAGATAGCCAACGAAATAACTGATAGTAGAGAAAAAGCAATTGTTTATTGTGATACCGTTAAAACGTGCTTTGATGATATAAGATATAATGTAGATAAATTGGAATTATTAGTTGATGATAAATTGTGGGAATTGCCAAAGTATAGGGAATTATTATTCTTAAGATAAGATAAAGAAGTCCCGAAGTTTTTCGGGATTTTTTATTTAACAAATCTACTTTAAACTTAAAAGATAAATTGCAATCCTAACCCTACAAAAAATTATTAACATGAAAAAAATAGCTAAATTCTTATCAATTGTAATAATTCTTTTCTCTTTTACAATAAGTGCAGATGCACAAACAAATCATACTAAAAATGAAAGAAAAGAAATGATGAAGTCGCTTAACCTAAGCAAACAGCAAAAGCAGCAGCTTAAAGCATTTCATAAAGCAACAAAGCGGCAAAAAGATGCAATAAAAAATAATAGATCTCTTTCTAAATTGCAGAAAAAAGAAAAGATGGAACAAATGCATAAAGAGAAACATGACAAACTGGAATCAATTTTAACACCTGAGCAAAAAGAAAAAATGAAACAAGTAGAACAAAAACAACCACGGCGTGGTGTTACAAATATGCCGAATGAACGAACAGCAAAATAGTTAAGCTAAAATTCAAGATATAAATTTAATAAGCCACCCACTATGCATGCGGATGGCTTTTTTAATTTTCTAAGGTTTCTAAATAACTTTCTGTGGGTTCGCAGGTACAAATTAAATTCCGGTCGCCATATGTATTATTTACCCTGCTTACTGCTGGCCAGAATTTAGTTTCTTTTAAATACAACAATGGGAATGCGGCCTGCTGACGGCTGTAAGGATATTTCCATTCATCAGCTGTTATAACATGTAAAGTATGCGGTGCATTTTTTAAAAGATTATTTGTTTTATCTGTTTTCCCTTCTTGTATGTTTTTTATTTCACCATAAATATTTATTAAGGCATCGCAGAAACGGTCAAGTTCATTTTTATTTTCACTTTCTGTAGGTTCTATCATAATTGTTCCGGGAACCGGAAAGCTTAGCGTTGGAGCATGAAAGCCATAATCCATAAGTCTTTTAGCAATATCCTCTGCTTCAATTCCTAAGCTTTTAAAGGGCCTTAGATCAACAATAAATTCATGAGCACATGTACCACCTTTTCCTGTGTAAAGAATTTTATAATACTTTTTTAATTTCGCTTTCATGTAGTTGGCATTAAGAATGGCATACTCAGTTGCCTTTCGAATTCCATTTGCCCCCAACATTTTTATGTAAGCATAACTGATAAGCAAAATACTTGCAGAGCCATAAGGTGCGGCGCTTACAGCACCTGTTCCTTTGCCCGGCAAGTAAGGCCTCAATTTTTCATTCACGCAAATGGGTCCCATACCCGGGCCCCCTCCACCATGCGGAATAGAAAATGTTTTATGCAGATTCAAGTGGCAAACATCAGCGCCAATTATGCCAGGAGATGTAAGTCCAACCTGTGCATTCATGTTTGCACCATCCATATAAACCAGCCCACCATTATCATGAATTAGTTCGCAGATCTCTTTTATACTTTCTTCAAAAACACCATGTGTTGATGGATAAGTAACCATTAACCCGGCAAGAGAATCTTTATATTTTTCAGCATTTAATTTCAGATCATTCACATCAATGTTCCCGGCATCATCACATTTTGTTACCACAACTTTAAAACCTGCCATTACCGCAGATGCAGGATTTGTTCCATGTGCAGAGATAGGGATCAATATTACATTGCGATAATTATCTTTTCTATTTTCATGATAAGCCTTAATACTTAGCAAGCCTGCATATTCGCCCTGGGCGCCACTATTAGGCTGAAGACTGCATGCGGTAAAACCTGTGATCTTACAAAGCATGTCTTCTAATTCTTCAATAATTATTTTATAACCTTCAGTTTGATCAGCAGGTGCAAATGGATGTATTTTACTAAACTCCGGCCAGTTTACCGGAATCAATTCACTAGCCGCATTTAATTTCATAGTGCAGGAACCAAGAGGGATCATTGAATGAACAAGAGAAAGATCTTTGTTCTCCAGTACTTTTAAATAACGCATCATTTCTGTTTCACTATGATGACTATTGAAAACAGGATGCAATAAATAAGAGGAAGTTCTTGTAAGAGAAGATGGAATATTTTCAAGATTTGTTTCCTTATCAAAAGTTGCAACTGCAGTATCCGTTCCTTTTGCTGCACCAAATATTGATGCGATATTCAACACATCTAATTGCGTTGTTGTTTCGTTAAGGGAAATTGTAAGCGTGGTTCCATCAACATAATAAAAATTTAGTTTGTGCACCTCCGCAATTGTTTTTATAATGGATGCATCAGCGACTTTTAAGGTAATAGTATCAAAATAACTTTCATTGATCACTTCATATCCGAGGTCTTTCAATTCATTCACCAATGTTAGTGTAAGAACCGAAATTCTTTTTGCAATATCTTTTAATCCTTCCCCACCATGATACACTGCAAACATCGCAGCCATGTTTGCCAGCAATGCCTGTGCTGTACAAATATTTGAAGTTGCTTTTTCCCGGCGAATGTGTTGCTCTCTTGTTTGCAAAGCCATACGCAGACAGCGATTTCCCTGAGTGTCTATGCTTACACCAATAATTCTTCCGGGGATATTTCTTTTAAAATCATCTTTTGTTGCAAAGAAAGCTGCATGCGGGCCACCAAAACCTAAGGGCACACCAAACCTTTGCGAAGAACCAATCGCAACATCGGCACCTAACTCACCTGGTGGGGTTAACAGTGTTAATGCTAAAAGATCTGTTGCCATTACAACCTGTGCATTTACATTATGAACCGCACTAATAAAATCACGATAGTCTTCTATATTTCCTTCGCTATTTGGATATTGAACAATAGCTCCAAAAAAACTTTCATCTAATTGAACAGAATGAAAATTGGCAAACACCAATTCAATACCAATTGGTTTTGCTCTTGTTATCAGAACATCTTTTGTTTGTGCGAATATTTTTTCATCAACAAAAAACTTTGATGATGTGGGGTGTTCATGATCACGGTTCTTATAATTAAAAAGCATTACCATTGCTTCAGCCGCGGCTGTCCCTTCATCAAGTAAACTTGCGTTGGCAATGGGCAATGCAGTAAGATCACTTACCATCGTTTGAAAATTCAATAAACTTTCCAAACGCCCCTGCGATATCTCAGCCTGGTATGGAGTGTATTGGGTGTACCAACCGGGGTTTTCAAAAAGATTCCTGAGAATAACACTGGGTACGATCGTATCATAATATCCCTGACCAATGTATGATTTATAAACTTTATTTTTTGCAGCAACTTTTTTTAATTCAGTTAAATATTCAAACTCACTTATAGCAGGCGGCACATCCAACTCTTCTTTCATTAAAATTGCCTGCGGAATTGTTTTATTAATTAATTCTTCCAAAGAACTCACACCAATTTCAGCTAACATTTCATTAGCTTCCTGCCCGTTTGGTCCTATATGCCTGTCTGCAAATTCATTTGATTGCTTTTCAAAAAGATTCATTTATTATTAATTTTTTAGTTTTATTTTTTGTAACCGGTTTATTTACATACACCATCTTATCAGGCAAGTTTATCCCTGAGTTTACCGAAGGACACTCTTGTACATTCGCAATTTTATTCCAGCTAAAAACAGGCGCAAAGTTACAACGGAACGGCTAAATAATAAGTTATAATATCATCCTTTATCACATAGCTTATCTTTACAAAAATGAAAGAAGATTCATTAAATAATTGGGAAAGGAAATCTGTCGAAAATAAAAAAAAATACAAGCATTTTTTACAGAGGCCGGATAAGAATAAAGTGCTGAAAGCCTTACCTGCATTGCATAATGAGGCCTTTGAAAAAATTAATTGTCTTGAATGTGCCAACTGCTGCAAAAGTTACTCTCCCCGTTTTAAAACACCGGATATAAAGCGAATTTCCAAACATCTTAAAATGAAAGAAGGAGATTTTATTGAAACTTATTTAAGATTGGATGAAGATGGAGATTACGTTGCCAAAAACACACCTTGTCCATTTTTAAGAGATGATAATTATTGCAGTATTTATGAGAACAGACCAAGTGATTGTGTACGCTTTCCTTATACTGATGAAGATGTAATTATTAAACGGCCTCAGCTCACAATAAAGAATTCTACCTTTTGCCCCATAGTTTATTATGTAATGGAAGGGCTTACAAAACAATTAAGCTAAGCCGATTTAGCATTTAATTTTAGCAGTGTATTTATTTTAGTAAGCAATGTTTCTGCATCAAATGGCTTTTGAATAAAATCGTTTGCACCATATTGCTCTACCGTTTCTGAAACATCATCGTGTCCGGATACCATTATAACAGGAATGTGTTTTGAATCAGGATGAAACTTTAATTGTTTACATATCACTCTTCCATCATAGCCTTTTAAAAAAACATCGAGTAAAATAATATCAGGGTAAAAACTTTTTATTTTAGGAAAAATATCTTCTGACCGGGTAGCAACAGCAACATCAAAATCTTTTCTTAATAAAAGAAAAAGCATTGCACTTACGTCTTCATCGTCATCAATAATTAATAATTTATTCATCAATAAAATTATTATGGTGTTGTCAATTCATCATATGCCGCTGCTAATCCTCTTTCAATTCCATCTCCCCGCCATTCAGTTAACCCCGGAATTGACTTTGCCTTTACTATTTCTTCTTTTGTTTTTCCAGCTTTTATTTCGCCATTTACAAATTGCAATAATTTAGCAAGATAATTTTGCATAGCCTTAATATCTTCTTTGTTTCCTGATACTTTTTCAGGATCAAAAGCATGACCAAAAATAAAAATTGTATCATTATCAAAAGTAGCAAGAACGTTGTCCAGAACACTTATCCAGCTTTTAATATTAGCTCCTGCACTTCTATCAACAAAAGCATAACGCCTGTTAAAAATAAGGTCTCCAAGATGTGCAACATTTGCATGTTCAAAGTGAATTATTGCATCGCCATTGGTGTGTGCGGCACCAAAATAATATCCTTTAATTTTTTCAGAACCAATTTTAGTTTTCCATTTATCTGAAAAAGTAATATCTGCAAACAATTGTTTATCTACTGATTTTTGTTGATCTGCTACACGCTTGTGATTTATTAAACAATTTTCGTGCCCTACAACATGCGGCACTAAATCTTTAAATGCAATATTTCCTGAAGTATGATCGCCATGATGATGCGTATTTATTAATAGATCAAAGGGTCTTTCACTTTTCTTTTTTAATTCGCCAATAAGATGTTGCGCCTGCTCAGGAAACTCAGCATCTACTACAACAATTCCTTTTTTAGAAAGCATAAACCCAATAGTACCGCCCTTTTCAGTAAAAATTCCTATATCATTCCGGAGCATTTTCATCTTCCATGGATCATCAAAAAAATATCCAAAAGATTTTGCGTTTGCAAATGTAAGGGCACCTAAAGTAAGAGATGTTGCATGAATAAATTGCCTGCGTTTCATAAAAATATTTTTTTGAAAAGTTAGTATAAATCAGCCTCAGAAAAAAATCAATACTCCATTTTTCTTAAAGTCGGGGCTTTAAACCATGTAGCAATAACTACCAATAAAGTCATGCATCCGCCAAACACAACTGAAGGAACAACTCCCATTAATTTTGCAGCAGCGCCACTTTCAAATTGTCCCAATTCATTGCTGGAATTAATGAACATCGAATTTACGCTCATTACCCTGCCACGCATGTTATCAGGCGTTTTTAATTGTGTAATTGTACCACGAACAACTACACTGATGCCATCAACTATTCCTCCAACAAACAAAGCTGCAAAGGACAGCCAAAATAATTTAGACAATCCGAAGACGATAATGCATGTGCCAAATCCTGCAACTGCAAATAGCAAAGTTCTTCCCTGTTTATAGCGAAGCGGAAACAGCGTTAATAAAATAACAATGCAGATAGAACCTATGTCTGATGCGGCATTCAGAAACCCAAAACCTTGCGCGCCAACTTTTAAAATATCTCTTGCATAAACAGGAACCATTGCAACAGCGCCGCCAAATAATACTGCAAAAAGATCAAGTGAAATGGCACCCAATAATTCTTTAGTTCTAAAAACAAATCTTAATCCTTCAATTACACTATCCCATGTCTTTTTTTCTCCACGCTTATTTAATGAGGGCTTGCGGTTTAATCTGATTAAAAAAAGAGAAGAAAGAATTATTAAAAATGTAATAACGATAAGAGTCCCTGTTATTCCAAAACCTGCAATTAAAAAACCTCCAACTGCATGCCCTGTAACGGATGCTGAAAGCCATGTTCCCTGGTTCCAGGTTGTTGCATTTTGCAAAGCCTGTTTAGGTACAATATATGCGATTAATACGCCAAAGGTGGGGCCAGTAAAGGATCTAACAACACCGGTAAAAAAAATGACAATATAAATGCAAATAGCTATCCAATGAGTACTTAAATTATTTGAGGTGTAAGTAGTTGATAAAAATAAAAGGATTAGGACAGCGATAAAGTATAATATAATACCTGTTAGCAATAATTTTCTTTTCTCACTAAGATCAATAATATGGCCTGCATACAACGACATAGTTACCGCCGGTATAACCTCCGATAAACCGATTAAGCCAATTGCAAAAGGATCATTAGTTAAGTTGTATACCCACCATCCCACAACGGTGCTCATCATTCTCAACCCCATAATAAATGTAAAACGGCCAGCCATAAGATTGCGATACTCGGGAATTTTTACAGCAGCAAATGGGTCTGTTTTAGTAATCATATTCTATCTGCTCATGGTAAATTCAAATAATGTTGGCCATCTTCATAATCCTTATCCAACGCATCAATCACTGTTCTTAAATGTTCATCATTATCTAAAAAATCAGATTTAGATGCGTCTATAAAAAGTGTTTTAATATTATGCTGCTTTATATACTGAGTATAGGTTTCCTGTAAAGTAAAAAGATATTCTGATTCAATATTCTGTTCATAAGAACGGTTTCTTTTTTTTATGTTCTCTTTTAATTTGTTTACAGGGGCGTGCAGATAAATCAGCAGATCTGGCTGCACCAATTGTGGATTAATTATGTCGAATAGTTTTTGGTACAACAAAAATTCTTCCTCCGGCAAATTTACTTTTGCAAACAATAAGCATTTTGTAAAAAGATAATCTGAAATGGTAAGGTTTTGAAACATGTCCTTTGTCTGCAAAAGGTCTTTTAACTGCTTGTATCTTTCAGCCATAAAAAAAAGCTCCAGGGGAAATGCATACTGGCGCTGGTTTTCATAAAACTTAGGGAGAAAGGGGTTATCAGCAAACTCTTCCAATATTAATCTTGCATTAAAATATTTACTCAGCAAATGAGCCAGAGTAGTTTTACCTGCACCAATATTTCCTTCTATGGTTATAAAATTATACTTCATATTTTATGAGGGAGAAACAAAGAGTAAAAGTAAAATAAGAGAAATAAATATTAGAAAAGAATTATAGATATACAGGAAGTTTAAAAAGTTTTACATCCAGTTCGTCTTTACATTCAGCTAATAGCTTAGAAACAGTTTTTTTTATAACGGGATGAAACAGATCAGGTGAAAGTTCTGCCAGAGGAATTAATACAAATTTTCTATTTTGAATTTCAGGGTGAGGAATAATAAGACCTTTCTCATTTATGATGTCATTATTAAAAAATAAAATATCAATATCAACTATACGGGGCGCATTTTTTTCAGTTCGAATTCTACCCATTTTATTTTCTATAGAAAGAATTTTTTTCATTATCTGATCTGCAGAAAATTCTGTTTCAACAAATAATACCTGGTTCAAAAAATCGGGTTGCTCCGTAATTCCCCAGGCAGCAGCTTCATAAATAGATGAGGCGGTTTTTATTTTACCGATATTTTTTTTTATAAAAGCCTTTGCTGTATTGAGATTTTCAATACGGTTCCCCAAGTTTCCGCCAATCAATAAACAGGTTGAATTCATTTTATATCTGGAATAATCTTTTATCAAGTTCTAATAATTCAACAACAATTATTTTAATTTTTTTAGAATCTTTATGAGCCGGGTTAATTAAATAGTTATGTTCCTGCGGTACAATTGCTGATGGTACTTTTAAAACTAATGCCTGATTCATTCTTATAAAATCTTCGCCAATTGAACGGGTATATTCAATATGATTTTGCCAGCCAGTCTTTAGCTTTTTCAATTCAATTGAATTTACAGAATCTTCAGGTAATTGTATAGTTAATAAAGAATACGAATCAGGAGAATTATACTTATTCGCCCTTACTAAAATCTCGAGGATTGATAATGAAATAAATTCTGAAAGATATAAAGCTGCTAATCCAACAGGATTCCATCTTCCGCCATAAATTTTTGCTCCTTCGCCTGATAAGTCGCCTGAAAATTTTGATGTTGTTAATCTGTAAATGATCATGCTAAAATTCCGTGTTCAATTCTTCCTAACTGAGTAAGCACCATATTAATTCCCTCAATGCTGGCAAGCGAATGCAAAGACAAGCGACCTTCGAGCATGTAAGGATTATCTTTTATCCAACTAATAAACTTTTCAAGATTTCCAAAAACTTCAATACCTCTTTTTATTACTTTATTAATTTGTAATATTCTGTCGGTAGTGCTAAAAGGGAAAGTGCTGTTTGCCTTTGCATAACGCTGTAAAGTTCTTTCAGAAATGTGAAGAATAGCAGCCCACTCCTGCTGTGTAAAAGGGACTTTATCCGTGATTTTTTTAAATTCTTTATAATTAAAATCTTTAACTGCAAATTGTTTTTTTGGAGTTAGATAATACATATTTGGCTGTTCAACTTTCGATGTAGCTGAATTTGTTTTATATTTTGGATGCCCTTTTTTATTTTTATCCTTTTCCATATTTTTGACAATTGTTACTCAAACATACGACATTTGTCTAAGTTACAAAATTTTTCTTTATTAAATTTATCCGATAGTTTTACCTATTCTTAAAATTAAAATTTTTGAAACACTATAGTCAGATCAGAGCAATGCTTGCTATTACAAAAGCAAGCCTGAGAGCAATATTCAGAAGTCCTTCAGCTGTGATCTTTGGCTTTGCATTTCCTTTAATTTTCATTCTTGTTTTCGGCTTTATTGGCGGCGGAGGAATAACTGTAAGAATAGCTTTAAAAAATCTTTCGGATACCAATAATATTTTAATGAGAACCGGGTTACTAAAAAACCCATCAGTGAGATTGATTAAATATCAAACTGAAGAAGAAGCAAAAAAAGAACTCTCTAAAGGTAATATCGCTGCAATAATTGAGATCGATTCAACACTGTCTGTAAATGGCTACCAGTATAGTTTTAAAACTACAACCTCATCAGCCAGCATGGATAAATTTCCTATTTTACAATCACAATTAGGCTCGGTGATAAGAATAGCGGATGAACGAATATTCCCCAACAGGCCAACCATTGCAAAAATAGAAAGACAGCCTGATGTTCCGGGGCGGCAATACAAAACCATCGATTTTATTTTGCCCGGACAGTTAGGGTTTTCATTATTAAGCGCTGGCGTATTTGGTGTAGCATTTATGTTTTTTAGCCTTAGAAATACATTAGTATTAAAACGCTTTTTCGCCACGCCGATTAAACGCTCATACATTGTTTTAGGTGAAGGGTTAAGCCGTGTACTATTTCAATTACTCACAGCTATTGTAATTATTTCTATCGGATATTTTGCCTTCGGTTTTACACTCGTTCATGGGTTTGAAACTTTTTTAGAAATGATGGTGCTAAGTTTTATTGGCTTACTGGTTTTTATGGGTTTCGGATTTATTGTTAGCGGCCTTGCAACCAGCGACAGCACAATTCCTCCATTTGCAAATCTCATTACACTTCCACAGTTTTTACTGGCCGGCACATTTTTCCCAATTGATCGCTTTCCGAACTGGCTCCAGGTTATAGCGAAAGTTTTGCCGCTTACTCATTTAAATACTGCTATGCGTAGCGTGGCTTTTGAAGGTACAAATCTGTGGGATGTAAAAACGGAAATAGCAATATTATTGTTGTGGGGTATCGCAGCTTATGCACTTGCCATCAGAGTATTTAAATGGGAGTAATACTTATGTATCTATCCGGTTATAAATTTTAAATTTCTTTTTATACCGGCATACTTACTTCTCTTTAATGGCGAATCTTTAAAAATAATCTTAAAAGATTCTTCAGTTAAGTCCTCCCAATCACATGTTGTAAAGTTTAAAATTTGCGTGAGCGGTGTAAAAGCAGCCTCCGTTGCAGGTTTAGAGAATTTATTCCAGGGGCAAACATCCTGACAAATATCACAGCCAAACATTTTATTCGCAAACTGTCCTTTCATCTTTTCCGGTATCAGCATATCTTTTAGCTCAATGGTAAAATAGGAAATACATTTACTTCCATCAATAACTTTATCGTTTAAAATTGCGTCTGTTGGGCAGGCATCAATGCATCGTGTGCATGTTCCACAATAATCTTTTATAAACGGATCATCATATATCAGTTCCAAATCCACAATTAATGTTGCAATAAAAAAGAAAGAGCCATTTTGTTTTGTAATAAGGTTTCCATTTTTTGCTATCCACCCAAGGCCACTTTTCTGTGCCCATGTTTTTTCCAAAACAGGAGCGCTGTCAGCAAATCCCCTTCCATGAACATCACCAATATTTTCCTTTATCATCTGCAAAAAAACCTTTAGTTTTTCTCTTATTACTTCATGATAATCTTTGCCGTAAGCATATTTTGAAACCTGGGGCGCATCTTTTCTTTGCTGTACTTCAGGAAAATAATTTAATAATAAAGTGATTACAGTTTTTGCACCGGGTACTAACTTTGTAGGATCGATCCTTAGATCAAAATAGTTTTCCATATAATTCATTTTCCCCTGAAACCCTTTATTTAGCCATGTTTCCAATCTTTTTGCATCTTCATCCAACTTTTCAGCTTTGGCAATACCGCAATAATTAAAGCCCAGTGTTTTGGCAGCAGATTTTATAAACAGTGTATTTTTTTCAATTGCAGACATAACAATTCAATGCAAATTACTTTGCTTTATACAAACTAATTTTTTGAAATTATTTTTCTTCTTCTAAATGAAACTTATGAAAAAACCGATGGGCTATGGGAGCAATTATTACCCCGATATTGGTTATAAAAACTACTCCGCTAAATAATGCATAAAAAGATGAGAACCATTTACCACTGATTGTTTCAATAGTTGCCACAGGGCCCATTCCGGAAAGTATCATTGATGCGTTGTGTAAAGAATCGAGCCAGCCAATTTTAGCAGTATAGTGATACCCAACAATGCCAATAAAAAGACAGATTAAAATAATACCAGTAGAAATAGCAAGATTTTTAAGAACTCTCCTATAATAAGTTTTAATAGAAGCTAAAGGAGATGATTTATGCTCGTACATATTAAGAATGGATTTATCTGCTATATTAACACAATATCTTTTAGCATACTGAATTTGAGGCAGATTATAACAGCTGCAATGCCATAATTACGTAATTATAAACTTTGGTGTAGGGTTTGTCACATAAAATGCACAAGCATAAACTTATGAATCTAAATAATTTCACTATAAAATCTCAGGAAGTATTTTCAAAAGCGCAACAAATTGCTTTCAATACAAAAAATCCAAATATTGAAACAGAACACTTACTGAAGGCATTATTAAGCGATGAAGATAGTCCGATAGATTTTCTTCTTAAAAAAAATAATATAAATGTAAATTTTGTTGAAGGCAAAGTTGATGAAAGTATTAATAAACTTCCCAGGATAAGCGGCACAGAACCGGCACAATCTGTAAGCCGGGATTTAAATAATGTATTGCTGAAAGCAGGCACAGTACTTAAAACCTTTAATGATGAATTTGTAAGTGTTGAACATTTGCTGCTGGCTCTATTACAAGGGAATGACAACACTGCAAAAATTTTAAAGGATGCCGGACTGAATGAGAAAGGCTTGGTAGCAGCAATCAAAGATCTTAAAAAGGGCTCTACTATTTCGTCGCAAACTTCCGAAACCCAATACAATACATTAAATAAATATGCGAAAAATTTGAATGAAATGGCACGTAACGGAAAGCTTGATCCGGTTATTGGCCGTGATGAAGAGATACGGAGAACACTGCATATTTTATCAAGAAGAACTAAAAATAATCCCATTCTTGTAGGTGAGCCCGGCGTTGGTAAAACCGCTATAGCAGAGGGTTTGGCACATCGTATCATAAATGGCGACATACCGGAAAATTTAAAATCAAAAATTATTTTTGCACTTGATATGGGGCAATTAATTGCCGGTGCAAAATACAAAGGTGAGTTTGAAGAAAGGTTAAAAGGGGTAGTAAAAGAAGTTGCAGGAAGTGATGGAGAAATAATTTTATTCATTGATGAAATTCATACACTTGTTGGTGCTGGTGGTGGTGACGGAGCGATGGATGCAGCAAATATTTTAAAGCCTGCCTTGGCGAGAGGAGAATTGAGGGCCATAGGTGCAACAACATTAAATGAATACCAAAAATTCTTTGAAAAAGACAAAGCACTTGAAAGGCGTTTTCAAAAAGTATTGATTGATGAGCCAACTGTTGAAGATGCAATTTCAATTTTACGCGGTTTGAAAGATCGCTATGAAACGCATCACCATGTTCGCATAAAAGACGAGGCAATTATTGCAGCAGTTGAACTTTCACATCGTTATATAACAGATAGATTCTTACCCGATAAAGCCATTGACCTTATTGATGAAAGTGCTGCCAAGCTTAGGCTTGAGATGAATTCAATGCCGGAAGAATTAGATAAACTTGAAAGAGCCATACGCCAATTAGAGATTGAAAGAGAAGCAATAAAAAGAGAAAAAGACGCCGACAAATTAAAGCAATTAAATACCGAAATATCCAATCTTACTGTGGAACGGGATACTTTTAAAGCTAAGTGGCAGCAGGAAAAAGAATTGGTTGAAAAGGTACAGAATGCAAAAGCAGAAATTGAAAATTTAAAATCAGCAGCAGAAAAAGCAGAGAGAGAAGGTGATTATGGAAGAGTTGCTGAGATACGCTATGGAAAGGTACAGGAACAGGAAACAATTATTGCTGAGTATTCAAAACAACTGGATGAAATAAGTGAAAGAAGATTATTAAAAGAAGAAGTTGATGCCGAGGATATTGCAGAAAGCATTGCAAAAGCAACCGGCATTCCGGTAAATAAAATGTTGCAAAGTGAAAGAGAAAAATTGTTGAATCTTGAAGATGAATTGCACAAACGTGTGGTTGGGCAGGATGAAGCGATTGAAGCTGTAGCAGATGCCATACGCAGGAGCAGAGCAGGTTTGCATGATCCAAAAAAGCCAATAGGTTCTTTTATTTTTTTAGGAACAACAGGTGTTGGTAAAACTGAACTGGCAAAAGCATTAGCAGATTATTTGTTTGA
>JALYYX010000322.1 GCA_030946075.1 Bacteroidota bacterium
ACAAAATTAAAAAGTGTGATGCAGGATCTGAGTTTCATGTTATCAGGATAGCCAAAAATTTCATCTGCACTTTTGCCGTTAATGTTTGAAAGAATGCTTGCACATTCCAATAATCTCTTTCCTAAAACAGGATGCGCTATATACTCCTTTGCTTCTGCTATATTTTTTATTGAATAATATTTTGCTGTTAAGCTATGTCCCAGTCCTTCAATTTGCGGAAATATGAACCACATCCAATGAGTGGTTTTTTTGCCATTGAGTAATTCTTGTAAAACTTGTGAGTAGAGTGGTTGTTGGGCGGAGAGAAATTTTGGTAAATAAATCAAACTTGAACTTATTTTATTTAATTGAAACAGTAGTTCTTTCTTCCTGAGCACATCTTGGGCATTTGTCAGTTCTATTATCTATTGTATATGCGATACTACCTGAAGATAAACCATTATATCTTGGCCAACAATTACTACACAAATAGCGATTGCAAGATGGGCAAGTGTTAAATTGGTTTCCAAATACTGTTGCAGCTGTTACAGTAAAGGGATCGTGTTCTGCCCTGCCACAGTTATCACATTTTCTACTAGCGATTCCAAGCCCAGAATTGATCGTAACCCCACTATATCCAGATCTACCATACTGGGTACCTGAAATACCATTATCCATATAATTAGGGTTTCCCAACCTTACTTGTCCATTCTCAATAAAAAATTGACTCTCTGAAGACTTTAATGTTTCGCTTTCAAGTTCTGATATTTTCTTTTTTAAAGACTTTATTTGTGTTTCATATTTTACTTTATCCTCAGAGTTATTAGTTTCCGTCTCTTTGAGATTTGCATTTGCTATTTCAATTTCTTTTTTATATTCTTCTATTTTATCTACGGCATCAATTATAGTTTTTGTTGCATTTATTTTTTGAAGAATTTCTTTCTGCTTTTCTATTGTTAGAGAATCCATTACTTTATTAAAGGAATGAACGACAGTTTCTATATCTCTGTTTTTAATCAAAAATATTTCTGCGAGTTCATTAAGCATTTTTTTTTGAATCTCTCTTTTTACAGAAGTTATATCTTCAAATTCATTAATCCAGGGAATTGGTTTTGTAGTTTTTACCTCGTTTATGAAATCTAAAGTTTGAAAAGAAATATTCTCGGATAATACTGGTGCTAATAATTTTTCAGCTTCTATTTTATTATTGCCACATTTTTTCATAACGTTTCGATAAGACTGGTAAAGTGGCATTAACTCCTTTCTTATAAAAACTAGCATGCGTTTCTTTGTTTTATGCGCCACAAGGTATTCACCGTGAGTGGGTGAGATTTTTCTATCGGTAAAATGTTCTTTATAGTTAGGCCAATTTAAAGCGGTGCCATATCTTCCATCAATTATTAGAATTGTAACAAAACAATTTTCTAATACAGGAATGCAAGATTCCCATGGTTCTAAAACCGGAGAGCTATCAGGGAAACCTTCTGCAGAACTTAAATATGGTCTATAACCAAGTTCGCTAAGAAACCTTGCTAATTCGGCTCTAAAATCTTTTAAATTATAATCCGTAGAACTGATAAAAATAGGAAATGTATATTCACTTGATATATTCATCATATAAAGGTCTTAAAATCTTACTGCACTATAAAATTTTAAATGTTCATTATACCCCTCATAACCTCTCCTGCCACTTCACCACCATTTCATTTTTCCAGCCAACAAAATCTCCTGCTGCAATATGTTCACGGGCTTTGGTAACAATATCCAAATAAAAAGCAAGGTTGTGTATGCTGGCTATTTGCAATCCTAAAATTTCTTTTGCTTTTATCAAATGCCGCAGGTAGGCTTTGCTGTAATGGTTGCTCACTTCGCAATCAAGGCCATTATCAATTGGTGAAAAATCTTTCTCCCATTTTTTATTATCAATATTAATTACGCCCTTGCTTGTAAACAGCATGGCATTGCGGCCATTACGGGTTGGCATTACACAATCAAACATATCAATGCCCAAAGCAATACATTCTACAATATTCCACGGCGTACCAACACCCATTAAATATCTTGGCTTTTCATGCGGAAGTTTATCACAGCACAATTCAGTTATCTCATACATTTTTTCGATAGGCTCCCCAACGCTTAATCCGCCAATAGCATTGCCTGTAGCCTGTTTGGAAGATGTGTATTCGCAGGAAATTTTTCTGAGATCATGATGTACGCCGCCTTGAACAATAGGAAATAAATTTTGTGAGTAGCCATATTTATTTTCTGTTTCACCAAATCTTTTTATACATCTGTCAAGCCAGCGATGCGTTAATTCCATTGAAGTTTTTGCATAATCATGTTCGCTTCCTCCCGGCGGGCACTCATCAAAAGCCATAATAATATCTCCGCCAATTATTCTTTGAATATCCATTACCACTTCAGGTGTAAATAAATGTTTA
>JALYYX010000333.1 GCA_030946075.1 Bacteroidota bacterium
AGCTACAGGGGCTCTAATAAGCCATGATAAAAGCAAGGGTGCAATTATCGGAGGTGTGGTGGGTGGTGCAGCAGGTTATTTACACGGAAGAAAAAAAGATAAACAAAACGGAACACTCCGTAAATAAATTTATTTCTTTTTTAATATAGCCTGGCTGCAATGCCGGGCTTTTTTGTTCATTAAAATTGCAGATTTGACGGTATTTTTATTTAATGAAATCTGCCTCTTATCATAAATTTTTAATTTGGATTTTTATTTTTGTTATTCATCCTACTATAAAAGGTCAGACTTATCTTCAAAATGTAGAAATATTTAATGAAAGCAGCGGGCTATCAAACAATAGCATTACTGCAATACTTCAAGACAAAAGAGGTTATTTATGGATAGGAACAAAAACTATAGGCTTACAAGGAAATGATTGTATCAATATACCTTTATAACTTACCAATCTTTCTTCGGTTTATCAGGCGAAGCCGTTCTTACTTTATGCAATTTATCCTGCAGGTCTTTTTCATGATCTAATAAAGATTTTAGCTTTTCTTCGGCATCCTGTTTTGAAATTTTTGAAGGCTGGGGTTTGGGTTCTTCTTTTTTATCCTGGTTTTTTTTTTGATCATTTTTGTTTTGATCTTTTTTATTTTGATCCTGTTTTTGTTGTTGCTTCATTTGCATTAAAGCTCTTTCTAAATTTTGTCTTGCCTCTTCATCCTGCGGGGCAAGTTTTAATGCATTTTTATATGCTTTAATACATTCGGGTAATTTATTTTGTTTTTGCAATGTAACACCTCCATTATAATATCCATTTTCCTTAAGAGCATTATTGCGTGCGGTTTGTACAGTATTGTCATATGCCTTAAGTGCATCATCCAATTTATTTGTTTTATAAAGGGCGTTTCCCAAATTATAAAACGCAGTAGTATTTTTAGGAGACCTTTTTAATGCACTTTGATAAGCGCCTATGGCCTGCGTATACTGTCTTTTTTTGTAAGCGGTATTTCCTTTTATAATATCTTTTTTAATGGTTTGGGCAAATGAAGTATTTGAAAAGAATAAAATAAAAATGAATGCGAAAGAATTTTTAAAAGCAATATTTTTTCTCTCAGAAATAAAAAACTCAATCACCAAAAAAATAAAAGCGGCTAATAAAAAATACCAGAAATAATATTTATAAACAACAAAATAAGTATCAGTAAGAGATGTTTGGCCAATAGACGATAATTTATTCTGAATATTATCTGCCGCTTCATCTGCACTTGTAAATAACTGGTACAAACCATTTCCGTTCTGCGCAATTGTTTTTAATTCTTCTTCATTTAATTTTGAAATTACAGTGTTTCCGTTCTCATCTTTTTTATAATCATTTGTTTCCTTATCCATTATTGGCGCTCCTTGCGGAGAACCGATGCCTACTGTATTTACCATTACACCTTCGTCAGCAAGCTCTTTAGTAACCTTAACAGCATCCTCATCATGGTCTTCACCATCGCTTATTAAAATTATAGATCTGTATTTTTTTTCTTTTGTATTAAATGCTGCATAGCTCATTTTTAATGCCTGGCTTATAACAGTACCCTGTGTTGGCACATCATCAGGTGAGGCTGAAGACAAATACATTTTTGCTGCTGAATGGTCCGTAGTTAAAGGCATTTGAAGATAAGCACGTCCCGCAAAAATTACTATTCCAACTTTATCATCTGTTAACCTGTCAATTATTTTGCTAACCATTTGTTTTGCTCTTTCCAAACGGTTTGGCTTAATATCTTCGGCAAGCATGCTTTTGCTAACATCAAGAGCAATCATAACATCAATGCCTTTACGGTTAATTTTTTGTGTGCGGTCTGGTTGTACTAAATCAGCCGCAGCAAAGGCGCACAGGGCAAATGCAAGTAATATGAAAATGAATTTTATCAAAAATTTTGTTGAAGAAAATCCCTGTATTAATTGTTTTACAAGAAATGCATCACCTATTTTTTTTACTGCATTCTTTTTCCATCTTATTAAAAAGAAAAAAAGCAAAAGCATTATGGGTATTGCTGCAAGTGCAAATAAATTTTCTATATGTTGAAATTGGAACATTCTTAAAATAGGTAATAGAATTGCAAGTTAATGAGGAGAGAGGCAAAAAATAAACCAATAAAACCCAAAAGAAATGTTTAACAGTAATTTTTATAAATGGAATGAAATTTAATTTTTGGAAGGATTTACATTTCACCTTTTAAAAAACCATATTGGCTTAAGATGCTTTTCAAAATCTTTAACCTCACTGCACTCATATCAACATTTCTATCAGGGCTTTTAATAAAGGTTACAAAAAAATACACATGCCTGTTTTCTTCTACCCAGCCTACAATCCAGCCGATTGCATTTTGTTTTTCATCCCACCCCCAGCCTGTTTTATAACTTAGTTTGTATTGTGTATTATTTTCCTGCAGCATTACATCTCTTACAATTTGCTGCGTTCTTTTAGAGAAGGGAAGTTTATCAAAATATAATTTTTTTACAAGCCCGAGTTGTTCATCAGGTGAGATTTTTAAAGTATTGTTCAGCCAGAAAGAATCAACAGGCCCGCTGGTATTCATATTGCCGTAATGCAAACTATCTACCCATTGTTGCATTGTATCCCTCCCAATTCTTCTTGCAACTTCCTGGTAATAATTTACTGCCGAAACTTTAAAAGCCTGCTCCATTGTAAGGTCCTTATTCCAGTCAGGATTCCATCTTTTTACTCCATCCCATTTTATCATCATTTTTTCATCCGTTATTCTTCCTGTCTCCAAACCAATTAGTGAGTTTACAATTTTAAAAGTAGATGCAGGCAAAAACCTTTGTGTATCAAGCTGCATATTGTAAACAGTTACAGCTCCTGTTTGATTATTAACCATGGAAAAACATCCATCAACTTTTGCAGAATCAAAATATTTTTTCAGGCTGTTATCAATTTTTGCTTTATTAACTGAACAACCAATAATATTGGTGAGAAAAATAATGATAATGATAATGGAAAAATTCTTCTTCATTGATTTATACAGCAGAAAGTTTTTGATGCTCTGCTGTGGCGCAAAGTGTTTCATAAAATTCTTCACCGTATTTTCTTATGAGCGCATCTTTTAAAAAAACATAGGTTGGTACTTTCAGCTTCTTACCCAGCGTACACGCAGCTTTGCAAAGATCTTCACGTGGCTCATAATTTACATATTCACTTTTACCATTACTGCTTTTCTTTGTGCGAATGGGATACAGATGACAACTGATGGGTTTTTTCCATTGTATTTTTCCATCATTATATGCCTGCTCAATTCCGCATTTTATAATTCCTCTTTCATCTTTAATTCCGTACACACAGATACTTGAATTTATTGTTGGCGTAACCCATCCAAATTCTTTATCGTACACATATCTTCCCTGTCTTTCCAATTCTTTTTTTGATTCATAAGTGAGATAAGGAAGAACCGCATCATAAGCATTATCAATTTCTTTCAGTTCTTTTCTATCAAGCGGTGCGCCTGCATCTCCATCAACACAGCAGCCTCCTTTGCATTTATTGAGGTCGCATACAAATTGCTCTTCAATAACCTGATCGCTTATTAAAATATTGTCAATTGCTATCATTGCTGCAAAGATAAGTCAATAGTCATTGGTCATTAAATCATTATTTTTCGCAATGACTTAATAACTATTGATCGATGACTTAGATGTCATTTCCATTTCAAAGTATTAATAAGATGTTTAAGATCTTCCTGCAGAAAAGCATTTACAGGCGCAAGAGAATCTTCATTAGGAGTTGCATCAAAATACAAGGCGCCGCGTAAAAAATGTTTTGTGGTATCACTTAAGAAAAATTGTTTTGAGGTAGCTACACTTCCGCCAACTCTAAAAAATATTCCTGTAATATTATTGGTGGTATGCATAACGCTATCTTCAATTGAATATGCTTTTACATCATTTTTAAAAGTGAGTTTGTAAGCATCAGTCACTAAATTCTCAAAAGTGTTTATACCCAGAGAATCTTTATAACCCTTACCAGCCTTTAGTTTATAAAAAGATTTGCCACCAATTGTTTTATAACTGATAAATATTTTGCCATGGAATATTGGGAAATCTACATTAACCCAAAACGGATTATCAGGAGTATTATCAAAATAGGTGCTGTCCTGAACTATATTGGCATAAGCAGGATATTCAAATGAATAGGGGAAATTTTCTCTTTCAAATTTTACATATTTTCTTTGGGGGAAATCAACTTTAAAATATCCCTTTTGTTTAGAGGTGTAAGTGGAGTTGCAGCTTATTAAAAGTAAAAAATATAAAAGTGGCCAGTTATGCGTTTTCAATATCCGTTCGTTTAATTTTTATTTTCACTTTTTCTATCCTGTTCTTATTTATTTCTAAAGGGATAAAAATAAAATTTTCATACTCTACTTCTTCATTTATCTGCGGAAACTCACCAGCAATTTCTAAAACCAATCCCGCCAGTGAATCACTGTCTCCTCTTGCCCTGTCAAAGGTTTCAGCAGATAAATGCAAAACCTTGCAAACATCATTTATCATTGTTTTCCCTTCAAAAATATAGGTGTTGTCATCTAACTTTTTATTGCCGCTAATGTCATCATCAAACTCATCATGTATGTCTCCTATTATTTCTTCCATAATATCTTCAAGTGTTACAATACCTGATGTTCCGCCAAATTCATCAACTACAACTGCAAAGTGCATTCGTTTATTTCTGAACTCCTGTAAAAGATCTTCAATTAACTTTTGTTCGTGAACATAAAATACAGCACGCATTAATGTGTGCCAATCGTAATTATCTTCTTCATTTAAATATGGCAATATATCTTTTGTATGCAATATGCCTACTATCTCATCTAAATTATTTTTAAAAACCGGCAGCCTTGAATAATGCATTTCCTCTACCCCACTTATCACCTCTTTAAACGTAGTATTGTACTCTATCCCGCTAACATCAAGCCTGGTACGCATTGTTTGCTTAACAGTGGTGTTTCCGAATTTTCTTATCCCTTTTAAAATTTGTTTTTCTTCAATTGTTGCTTCATGTTCCGGCAACAAATCAATTGCATAATCAAGTTGGGTATTATCCATGCTGGATAATCCTGATCCGAAATTTCTTTCAATTTTATCACTCAGCTTAACAAGCTTTAAACTAAACCGGTAAAAAATACTGGTAAAAATTTCGATGATAAGTGATGCTGATGATGCAAACCATATTTTATGATGTGTGGCCCAAACTTTTGGAAGTACTTCACAAAACAAGACAAGCAAAGATGTAACTACAACAACTTTAATAATAAAATCAATGATAAAGTGCATGTGCAGATTACTGATCCAGCTCTGCATTAAAACATTTGAAATTAAGATGATGCCAATATTTACAAAACTGTTTGTAATAAGCATTGATGCCAGTAATGTTTTGGGAGATTCAAGCAAAGTTACTATGCGGCGGTATGCAGGCTGGCGCTTGGTTTTAAGCATATTAATATCCTTATAAGTTAAGGAAAAAAATGCTACTTCCGAACCTGCAACCAAAAATGAAATGAATACAAGAATAAGTGCAGTAAAAATTAAAATAGTGGTAGCCCCCGGCGTTATAAAAAGATAAGTAAGCGAAAAAAAATTATTTGTAAATGCCGAATGATAATCCAAAACAAATATTTATTTAAGAAATTAAAAAGGCAATTTTTCAGAGCCTTCGTCAGCCTGCAGTGGGGGAATGTCAGAATCTGTATTTGGCATTGTATCAATATCACCTGGTGAATGCCCACCCTCTGAACGTTTATCTAACATTATTAAATTATCACCTACAATTTCTGTAGCAAATTTTTTGTTATGTTCTTTATCTTCCCAGCTACGGGTTTTTAATCTTCCTTCAATATAAACAAGGCTTCCTTTGTGCAAATATTTTTGAGCAAGCTCAGCAAGTCCACGCCAGAGAACAACGGTATGCCATTCGGTTTGAGACATGAGCTTACCATTTTTATCCTTATAACTTTCGGTGGTTGCCAACGAAAATTTTGCAACGGCAATATTTCCCTCCAAAAACTGGAGATCAGGATCTTTACCCAAATTGCCGATTAACATTACCCTGTTTACGCCTCTCATATATTACGGTTTGTAAGGTTACAAAATTGCAGTAAATCAGTACCCATACAAATTTAAAGATACATTTTTATCTTTCAAATAGGTTGTAATAAATTTTGGAAATGGAAGCTGCTTAAGCATTTGTTTAGATATTAATTGATAACCTTTTAAGGGCAGGGGAGCTTTAACGGAAATATTTATGAATAGCCCGTTTATAGTTTGATGTGTAAGTTGTTGTTTATATATGGACGAAGTTTTAGTGATTGCATAATTATTATTAATAAGAAAATTCAAATTTTGAGAAGAGATCAACTTTTCTACGGTTATAG
>JALYYX010000351.1 GCA_030946075.1 Bacteroidota bacterium
ACACAGGATACCAGGAGCATTTGTTCAGCTATGTAAATAATATTAATACTATTGAAGGAGGAACGCATGTTGCAGGTTTCCGTCGCTCTATAACCAGAGTTTTTAAAAGCTATGGTGAAAAAGAAGGAATGTTTGAAAAAGCCAAGGTAGAAATTGAAGGGGATGATTTTCGTGAAGGTCTTTCTGCAATCATATCAGTAAAAGTTCCTGAACCGCAGTTTGAAGGACAGACAAAAACCAAGCTTGGAAATAGTGAAGTAATGGGCGTGGTAGATACCACCTTAAGCCGGGTGCTGGTAGCTTATCTTGAAGAAAATCCAAAAGATGCAAAAACAATTATTCAAAAAGTAATATTAGCAGCACAGGCCAGAGCTGCAGCGAAGAAAGCACGGGAAATGGTGCAGCGTAAAAGTGTTTTAACCGGAGGCGGCTTACCCGGAAAACTTGCAGATTGCAGTGATAAAGATCCATTCCGTTGTGAACTGTTTTTAGTTGAGGGAGATTCTGCAGGTGGTACAGCAAAGCAAGGCAGGGACAGGAGTTACCAGGCAATACTTCCATTGCGTGGAAAAATATTGAATGTAGAAAAGGCAATGGAGCATCGCATTTATGATAATGAAGAGATAAGAAATATGTTTACTGCATTGGGTGTAAAGATCGGAACACCGGAAGATCCAAAGGCTTTGGATATAACAAAGCTGCGCTATCATAAATTAATTATTATGACGGATGCTGATGTGGACGGAAGCCATATCGCAACGTTGATCCTTACTTTTATTTTTAGATACATGAAGGAATTGGTTGAGCAGGGATATGTTTATATAGCTCAGCCTCCGCTTTATCTTATTAAAAAAGGAAAGGAGCAGGCCTATGCATGGGATGATGAAGACAGGAAAGCCTTTGTTGAAAAATATGCCAATGGGAAAGAAGATACAGTTCATGTTCAGCGGTATAAAGGTTTGGGAGAAATGAACTCTGAACAACTTTGGGAAACAACTATGGATCCGGCTACCAGAACGTTAAAGCAGGTTACTATTGACAGCGCTGCAGAGGCTGACCGTGTATTCAGTATGCTTATGGGAGATGAAGTTCCCCCACGCAGGGAGTTCATAGAAACTCATGCAAAGTATGCTAAGATTGATGTATAATAATGCAGCTTAACCCTCATTTAATCTCCAAGTTTTTCTTATCAGCTTAAATCTTATATTGTTTATAGCTATTCCTTATAATTTAATGTGGAATAAATTTTAGCTATAATTACTTATAAAAAACTACATTTGATTTATACGACAGCTACGTAGCCAAGTTTAAACTCTTATTTACTAACTTAAAACTATACAAAATGTCAAAAATGTTAACAGCTTATTGCATGAAGACAAAAGAAAAAAATTGCCCAATGCATAATGCAGTGATAACTAAAACTTCACGCGGAGGCTATATGGCTCAGGGTGATGATGGTAAAGGAAATAAAATGACTACAATGCTTAGCGAAGCAAATGCGCATCAGGCAGTAAAAGATGGGGTAGCTAAAAAAAGCTGGTAAAATTATTCTTAACTCATTATTAGCGGTGCAGAACTCCTGTATCGCTTTTTATTATTGTATATAACTAAATAATTTAGTATTTTTATACTAAATATATTAGTATATGGAACTCGATACTAAAAAACAGATCCCGGGTTATAAGCTAAATGAATACCTGCTCATATTGAATCCGCATGAGGAGTTGCGCAATAAAATAATTTACATAAAGAATTCTTTTGCTGATAAATATAAATCTACTTATGCAAAGTTCGGTCAGCCGCATATCACACTTGTAACTTTTGCTCAATACGAAATAGCTGAAGACCGCTTACTTAACCGGCTTAAAACAATTGCAATGGGCTACTATCCTTTCAAAATTGAATTAAAAAATTTTGGAAGCTTCCCAAGCCACACGATTTTTATAAATGTTGATACACGGTTGCAGGTAAAAAATCTGGTAAAAGAATTAAAACAAGCGCAGCATTTAATGACATTAAATAAAGACAACAAGCCCCATTTTATTGATATGCCTTATATAATTATTTCAAGAAAATTAGCGCCATGGCAGTATGAAAAAGCATGGCTTGAGTATAGTAATCTTCAATTTACAGGTCGGTTTATTGCCGATAGTATGTTATTGATAAAAAGAAAATCGGGAGAAAAAAAATATCAAATTGTTGAAAGATTCAAATTTATGAATTTGCCTGTTACAGCAAAACAGGGTGAGTTATTTATGTAATTATCTAAAAAAATTTTATGTCTAACCAATTAAAACAGGATCATTTTAAAGTTGCTGAAAAGCAAAAAAAAGATGGCGATCAATATTTAGCGGGACGTGGAGCACAGTTCAACACTAAAAATAAATTTTTAAAAGATCAAAATGTAAAAGAACATACTGAAGGCATTGATGATTGGGAAATAGCAAACGTAGGAACCCAATACATGGAGCAGGAAGTAAAAAGTATTGTAAATAAAGTTGAAAGCCCTGACCTGAGCATGATGTACAGCATGAATCCTTATGCTGGCTGCGAACACGGTTGCATTTATTGTTATGCCCGAAACGTTCATGAATACTGGGGTTACAGTGCTGGTCTGGATTTTGAAAGAAGGATAATTGTAAAAGTGAACGCTCCTCAAATGCTCAGGAAAACTTTAATGAATAAGAACTGGGATGGCACTCAGCCTATTATGCTTAGCGGTAATACAGATTGTTACCAGCCTGCAGAACAAAAATACAGGTTGACAAGAGGCTTGCTTGAAGTGTGCAACGAATTTAATCAGCCTGTAGGAATTCTTACAAAAAATTCATGGATAATAAAAGACAAAGACATTCTGCAGGAAATGGCAAAAAAAAGATTGGTTTCCGCTATGGTTTCAATAACATCTTTTAATGAAGATCTAAGAAGAGTAATGGAACCAAGAACAACAACTGCAAAGCAAAGATTAGAAGTAATTGAAGAATTAAGCAGTGCCGGAATACACATGGGTGTGATGATGGGACCAATGATACCCGGACTAAATGAACACGAAATGCAAAGGATAATGAAAGAAGCCAGAGATGCCGGAGCAAAATTTACAGCTTACACTTTCATTCGGTTGAATGGTGCCATAAAATTTTTATTCCACGACTGGCTCTATAAAAATT
>JALYYX010000417.1 GCA_030946075.1 Bacteroidota bacterium
TTGGTATCAGAAAAAGATTGCTCGAATATGATGATGTAATGAACAAGCAGCGTACGGTTATCTATGGCCGTCGTAATCACGCCTTGTTTGGAGAAAGATTAGCGCTCGATCTTGACAATGCCTTTTATTCCGTAGCAGAAGGTATTATTAATTCTTTTAAAGAAATAAATGATCACGATGAATTTAAGCTGGCAGTGATTATGAACTTCGGTATTGATACAGATATTACTGCCGAAGAGTTGGATAAAGAAGATTTGCATTCACTGTCTAACCGGCTCTATTACGAAGCCAAGGATCATTATAATCATAAGAATAAACTTATGAATGAACAAACGTTTCCGGTGATTAAAAATATTCGGAGAGAACAAGGGTCGCATATTGAAAATGTAGCTGTCCCTTTTACGGATGGAAAGAAAGCGATGCAGGCCGTAGCCAACCTGGATAAAACGATAGAAACAAATGGCGCGGAGCTAACGAATGCGCTGGAACGCAATATTACACTGGCTTTAATAGACGACGCGTGGAAAGAACACCTTCGTGCCATGGATGATTTAAGGCACAGCGTGCAGACCGCCGGCTACGAACAGAAAGATCCGTTAGTAATTTATAAGATCGAGGCATTTAATGCATTTAAACAGATGGATGACCAGGTGAATAAAGACATTGTGAGCTTCCTGGCGCATTGCAGCATACCGATGGAACAAAACCAGGCAGGTAGAATTCATGAGGAAAGAAGGCATAAAACGGATATGAGTAAAATGCGCCAGCGCAAAGAAGAATTTGCCGGTGCAGGCAATGGCGGCCCTGAATATCTTTCGCAGGAAAATGATTACATAGATCCATCAGAAAATGTAAAACAGGAACCTATAAAAGTAGGACCAAAAATTGGCCGTAATGATCCTTGTCCTTGTGGCAGCGGAAAGAAATATAAGCAATGTCATGGGAAAGAAGCGTAGGAGTCGGTACAGCGATAGCGGTCAGACTGCTGGAGTTGATAAACCATGTATAAATGCAAACAAGATAAAATGAGGAAGGTGAGACGTTAAATGTTATCAGGAATAATTTCTAAAATTTTTGACATTCAATTATGCCCACTATCTTTTTTAAGCTTGGTTTTCGCTTTTATTCGTCAGTTATGATTGTATTGAACCCGTTCATGTTCATATAGGTGACGACCAAAAAAAAGTGTGCAAATTTTGGATAAAAAAAGATGAAATTAAATTAGCAGATAATTCAGGTTTCACAAAAACGGGAAATAATTAAATTGGAACGAATCGTAAAAGAAAACGAAATATTAATTACAACAACATTTAATGAATTCTGTAAAAGATATAAAAAATAAAAAACAGTCCTTGAGTTGGTTGCAAAATTTAACCTTTGACCAATTGCCAAAGATTGAGAACGTAGCATTTATAAAAGATGAAATAGCATTCATTTTGAACGATGGCAGAATTATTTACATTCCAATAAAATGGAGTAAAAAATTACTGAAGGCCACATCGAAAGAAAGGCAAAACTTCAGTAATAATGGAATTCATATTTTCTGGGATGATGTGGGTGAAATTATTGGGATAAAAAATATTCTATTCGGCAAGGAATTATTTTTATAAAGTTTTCATATAGTTATAGGATCATAGCTGGTAAAAGAAACATTGGTTATTCAATTACTCAGATTATTTCCCCTAAGTTTAATAATGACTTAAATGGTTTGTGAAAAATTATTGATTAGCCGGCACGGTTTTCAAAAAATATTTGAACGTTTTATAAGCGTAGAAAATATAGAAACAGTAATAAGAGAAGGAGAGATTATTAAAGAATATTTTGACGACAAACCATATTCCTTCTTTTCTTTTATTAGGATTTATTAATGGAAAAGCATTACATGTAGTGATAGCGGCGAATGAAAGAGAAAAGATTTGTATTTTAGTTACAGCATATTTCCCCGATGCGTCTATTTGGGATTCTGCATTTAAAAATAAAATTGTATGACAATAGACTGTGTTATTTGTAAAAATGGAAAAACTACTAAAGGGCTGGTTAATGTTCCAATCGTAAGAGAAGATAAAATAATTTTTATCAAAAATACGCCGGCTGAAATATGCAACAATTGTGGAGAATATTATATTGATACAGATGTAGCAAAAGAGCTATATCATAAAGCTAATGAAAGAATGGACCAGGGCGTGGAGATGGAGGTAACTCAATACTCACCTCTTGTTTAAAAAAAAGAATTTGAAAGAATTATTTTTTTATAAAGTTTGTTTCATTGCACTTGTCGCAGAAATAATTTCGAATGCTTTATGGAAAGTTTAGCCTTCAAAATATTTAAAGTCTGTAAAATGGATATTATCTTAAATCGGTTGCAACTATAATTTAGTTGCATTTTTTCTTATATTTGAAAGTCTCATGTCAAAAAAAGAAAAACTGGTTAGCAGGCTTTTACTACGACCCAAAGATTTTAGTTATAGTGAATTAAAATCTTTATTAAGTGGAATAGGATACGTTGAATCAAATAAAGGTAAAACTTCGGGATCTGCAGTAGCGTTCGTGAACAGGAAAAGTTCTCATATTATTCGTCTCCATAAGCCACACCCAAAAAATATTTTGAAGACATACCAGGTTGATATGATCATTCAAGAATTAAAAAAAGAAAATCTAATATGAAAAAAGATTATTTAGAATACAAAGGCTTTCATGGCACAGTGCACTTTAGCAGTGCGGATGCCGTATTCTTCGGCAAAATTTCAGGCATAAACGACCTGGTTACATTTGAAGGCGCTTCGGTAAAAGAATTACAGAAAGCATTTGAGGAAGCGGTAAACGATTATATTTCAATTTGTGAACGCGAAAAGATACCGGTATTTAAATCTATGAAAGGGTCTTTTAACGTGAGAATATCTCCTGACCTTCATCAAAAAGCCGCATTGGTTTCTTCAAAACAAGGGGTGTCTTTAAATCAATTTGTTCAAAAAGCGATCGAAAATTCTTTAGAAAATATTCCAAAAGCTACAAGAAAGAGAGTGGGTTAAATAGCAGGTGGATTTCAAATATTTCAGATCGAAAATAACCGCCTTATAAAATGCAGCTTTTACTTTGTAACCATTTATGCAACCACAATAATCATCATTCACAGCCACCCAAACTTTTCCACTAATCTTTCTTTTTGATTTCTTGCCACAGGTATGCTTTCATCATTGGTCATCACAAGATAATTTCCTTCACCGCGAACATATTTTTTTATATGGTTTAAATTAACAAGATACTGCCGGTGCACACGCAAAAAATTTCTTTCTTCCAGCACTTCCTGTATGTCGCCTAAAGTTTTAGCTACGGTGCATTGCTGACTTTTTTCCAAATGAAAACGGGTGTAGTTATTATCAGACGCACAATAAATAATCGAATTAATGTCAACAAATGTTACACCGTTCTGATAAGGCAAAGCAATTTTATCAGGATGAAATTTTTCTCCTTCGTGCAGTTGTTGTTTTAATAAATTCAATTGCTCCTTTCCAGGCCATTGTTTGTTGAAAGCCTTGCCAACTGCGGCTACCAGGTCTTTTGCATCTATCGGTTTTAATAAATAATCCAATGCACTAAACCGGAATGCTTTTACTGCAAACTTATCATAAGCGGTTACAAACACAATATGAAAATTAATATTGCCTGTTTTTTCCAATAATTGAAAACCATTCATCACAGGCATTTCAATATCCAGGAAAACAATATCAGGTTGTAATTCTTTTATCTTTTGCAAACCTTCTTCACTATCAGATGACTCTGCTATTACCTGCACCTGCGGGCAATACATTTTCAATTGCAGCGATAGCAATTTTACACAATCAGGTTCGTCATCAACAATTACGGCCCGCATAACATAAATTTATTTTTTGGCCTGCTAAAAGAATGCAACATACTTTATTCTTTCTTGTCGTTCTCCTTTGCAGAAGGGTTGGGATAAGGTTTTTAAATGGGTATTTCAATAATTACCCTTGTACCGCACGGCTCGTTCATGGCATCATATTCATCTATTATATTTACTTCGGTGTTGGTGTGGTAAACATGATTGATCAT
>JALYYX010000385.1 GCA_030946075.1 Bacteroidota bacterium
TGGACTAATGGTGTACCAGATGCAAGCACAAATACTACTATACCTTCGGCTACTCCTAATTCTCCGGTTATTACTGCAAATCAATTAGTAAATACTTTAACCGTTAATTCATCTGCTTCTATTACAATAAATTTACCGGGATCCTTAACAGTAAATGGGAGTCTTATTAATAATGGAACAATTAGTGGCACTGGTGCTTTAATGCCCGTGGGTAGTTCCGGACAAACAATAAGCGGTAACGGAACCATTAATAACCTTACCTTAAATAGCGGAGCACTTATTACAAGTGGCTCAGGTAATATGCAATCAATTACAGGTGTATTAACTGTTGCTGGTACATTAACCACTAATGGTAATCTTACACTTAAATCATCTGCATCAGCTACGGCAAGTATTGCTCCTGTTACTAACGGAATTATTGTAGGTGATATAACGGTAGAAAGATATTTTTCCAACAGAAGATCATGGAGATTATTAAGTATTCCATTCAGCTACTCTTCGCAGAGTATTAAAGCTGCATGGCAGGAAGGTGCTATCCTTTCAGTTCAAAATCCAAATCCTCCATATGGTACCCATATAACAACATTTATTGGAGATCTAAATGCCGCTAATTTTGACGCAGAAAAACCTTCATCTTCTATTCGTACATATTCCTCTGATAATTTTAATTCCGATGCAGCACACACACCTAATACAACAAGTCTTATTATATCAAACCCTGCCTACTTTCTTTTTGTAAGAGGTGATCGCACGGTGGATGTAAATGTGAGAAGTGTGACAAGCAGCGCTGCAACTTTACGCATAACAGGTACAATAAATTCGGGCAATGTTACTAAAGGTGTATCAGGAACTAATTTTAGCTTAATTCCAAACCCCTATCCTTCGCTAATTAATTTCGATTCAATAAAAGCAATAGCAGCAAACTCAGGCATTAGTACATTTTATGTGTGGGATGCAACCATTGCGCCCTTTGGAAATTATCGTGCAATACAAATTACAGGATCTGCTCCATCATATACTTATACTGCAACACCTGGTGGTGCTGATAATAACTGGCGCTTCATTGAATCAGGAACAGCATTCATGATTCCCGGTAGTAATCCTGTTTCTTTTACAGAAAATACAAAAACGTCAAGTATACCTCCATCAAGTATGCTGCGTACGGCAAGCAGTAATGAAACTGAAATGGTTATTAATTTAAATTCCATCAACAATACCAATAATACAATTTCACTCACTGATGGTATAAGATTGGTATTTGATAATGCATATTCTGCAGGCATAGATAATAATGATGTTAAAAAATTAGCAGGATTTAACGAAAACATTGCTATTCTGAACAACAATGAAATTTTAGCTGTAGAAAAAAGGCCGTTGCAAGGGGAGAATGATATTATTGCATTAAAACTTTGGAATACTGCAACAGGTAATTATCAATTTGAAATTCAACCATCAAATTTTTCATCACAATTACAATATGCATTTTTGAAGGACAAGTATTTAAATATAAATACACCAATTGATCTTAATAGAACTACTCTCATAAATTTTGGTATTACAAATAATGTTGCTTCATCGGCAACAAATCGCTTTAGCATTGTATTTACAAAGAATGCATTGTTTAACAATAATAGTAATCCTGCAATTGTTATTTATCCTAACCCTGTTCAAAATGGTATGGTAAAACTGCAGATGAATAATATGCCAAAGGGTATTTATTTAGTAAAGCTTGTAAATGCATTAGGGCAAACTATTTTAAGCAAACAAATAAATCATGCCGAAGGAACGAGCATTGAATCAATTGGAGTTAATAAGGTAAAGGGTTCTTACTTGTTAGAAGTTACAAACCCAGACAATACTAAATCAACCAATAAATTAATCATTAACTAATCATTTAAAAAAAATCAATATGAAAAAAAATATAAAAATGATCATGATGCTTTCAGTGTTATTGATTGTACTTTTTTGTTTACCATCTTTAGTACATGCACAAGGTGGCCCCGGCGGTGATCCTGATGCTGTTCCTGTTGATGGTGGCCTTACTTTTCTTGCTGCTGCAGGTGTTGCTTACAGCGTTAAAAAAATAAAAGAAAATAGAAAGAAAAAACACGAACAGAATAAAGAAAAATAATTTTTATTTAGAATTAACTTTTTAAGACCGGCTTATGTTGCCGGTTTTTTTTTATTTTAAAATTACTTAGCTGAAAAACTTACTTTTTTTATATAAAAGATCCACATAAAAAAAATAAAAATGTAAACACTAATTTGAAACAGATAGTGATGTGCAAAATCAAAAAAGCGGGCTTGTTTAAGATACATCCATGTAAGCAAAAAGCATCTTAATCCATTTAATATAAAAATAGAAATACACCCTACCACTGCATAAATTAACTGTCGGCGCAGTGGTGTTCTGAAACAAAATAAAAGACTAACATATAAAACGTATAATCCTAAAGCGTTACAGGCGTCAGCAATACGGATGGAAGGTATGTGATTTAGATAAACCGTAGTAAGTACACCTTCAGCATTTGTTTGTTCTTTAAAGGCTATTTGTGTGTTTTTATCTACCAATTGCTGATATAAAAATGCGGTTGATTGCGCTGTTACCTCCGTTAATTGTTTATCAGGAAACCTGGTAGGAAATAGAACAAGGTGATATAATAATTTCCAAACAATAAAAATTACTGTAGCTCTTAAAAAAAAATATTTAATCTCCGGAGGAATTTGTAAAAGTGTATTCCTGATAAGCTGAAATTTCATTTCTCAAAGAAAAGGAAAACATAGAATATAAAAATAAAAAAGGCTACATACTTTTGTACATAGCCTTCTTAAAAATCAACATGAGAAATTATTAATAGAAAAATCCTGCTACAATAGATAATATATCTGATGAATCCAATGGCTCATCGAAAGATTCGGATGCAGCTTTTGAATCAATAAATCCATTTCCACCAATACCAACTATAGGAACCCCGGCTTGGGTAGTATTAGCTTCAGAAGGGAACACTGCAGCATTTGCGCCTGCATCATAACTTCTTTGTATAGCTGCATTTACAGCTGCAGGATTAGCTAAAGCACCGGTTACATCAATACCACTATTATTTAAAGTTATCCATGGTTTTAATGGTTTTTGAGATGCAGGAATAGCAGCATCAAGCGCTCTTCTCATCTGTCTTATCTTAGCAGCATGCCTGGCTTCAACTGAGTGAATTTTTAAAGCTGCGGTAAGGGCTACTCTACTTGGTTGCAAATCAGGTGCCCCACCCTTGTAGGCTCTTACTCCTGTATCTTCAAAAGTTTGTGACATTGCTAATTGCACTGCATAACTTGTTAAGTAACCTGCTGCAAAAGGACCAGTACCTGCGGCACTTCCCCCACCAGTAAGATCAATATTTGGTTTAGGTATAGCGGCAGCACCCAACACGCCTTTTAAGAATGCAACGTGAGCATTTTCATCATCACGAATTTTTGTCAATGCTGCTTTATCTGGTGCAGATGCAGTGGCAAACCCTGCTGATGGTGCAAATCCCAAGGTAGTGTTTCCTACTACTTTGTTGTAAAATTCTGCTTCAAGATATTCCAACTTTAATGCAAAGTTCAAAACTTCGTTTACAGTTAATGTAACCGATTCTGATTTGCCATAAGCTGTATTAAACATTGATCCAATTGCAAATGGTAATGAGGCAAGAGCTACTTTTCCTGAAAGATTTGCAAATTTTTTCATTGCCTTTCTCCTGGAATCCAGCCTGTCATACACCTCCGGATCAACCTTTTGTATTTCTGAAATTATATTTTGTAAATTCATAATATTAAATTTTAAGAGGGTAAATTACTAGCGTTTATTGGTGTTGAAATATAAGGACCTGCAATGGCCAATACTTCAGCAGGAGTACGAGCAGGGTCTAATCCACTTGCATCGGTAGTATCGGCAAATGTATTTACGGCAAGTAGTTCCCTAATCGTGGCAGCATGTCGTGCTTCTACAGAAACAATTTTACCTGCCAACGTAAGGTATACTTTCCCGTTAGCGGATGTAGAAATTAGCTGTCCAGCTCCATTGTATGCCGAAACACCTAAGTCTTCAAAAGCTTTTGCAGTGCCTAAAACACTTGCTCTGCTTGTAAAATCAATAGAAGAAAAATTTACTTCTAAACCTGGTATTACAGAAGAAGGCGCTGCTGCTGTAATTGCTGCTTTAAAAAATTCACGATGTGCAACTTCATGATTTCTAATATCAGTAAGATATTCTGTTTCAAGTGGGGTAATTCCTGCATAAAAACTTGAAACTACTTTAATATAAAAGGCAGCTTCTAATTGCTCAAGAGCATAGGCATAATTTAAAATTCCCACATCTCCACTACCCAGATCAACACCAGTATTTGTGGGTGAGCTTTTTTTACAGGATGCAGCGGCAGTTGCTACTAATGCTGAGGTAGCACCAACATATCCCAAAAATCTTCTTCTGGAAACCGGTTGAATAATACGCTCCTCATTCAGTGCAACTTCATAGTTCGAAGATTTTGTTGTTTGCATAAATGACAGATTTTAGTTTGAAAATTAACGTGATAATAGTATCACTCATGTGGATGTACGAACAATTAAACAAGTTGGATTTCCTTTAAGGAAAATAAAAAGAATCTACCAAAATTGTCTGCCAAAAAGAAGTATCCTTTTATTTAAAGAGTGCTTGTTAGTATCTTTACCAATTACTTTATGGCTAAAAAGAACAAAGAGGAGATACCGGATATTCACACGCAGGAATTTATTGAAGTATTTGGCGCAAGGGTCCACAATCTAAAAAATATTGATATATCTATACCTAAAAATAAGCTGGTAGTTATTACGGGAATAAGTGGCAGCGGTAAATCTTCACTTGCCTTTGATACTATTTATGCCGAAGGCCAGCGGCGATACATGGAAAGCTTTTCAGCCTATGCAAGACAATTTATTGGTGATATGGAAAGGCCTGATGTTGACAAAATCACAGGGCTTTCTCCGGTAATTTCTATTGAACAAAAAACAACTAATAAAAATCCCAGAAGTACTGTTGGTACTGTTACTGAAGTGTATGATTTTTTTAGATTATTGTTTGCAAGAATTGGAGATGCTTACAGTTATAACACCGGTAAAAAAATGGTTAAGTGGAGTGAGGAAGAAATTGTAGAAAACATTTTTACGAAGTTTAAGAATAAAAAAATTTCTTTGCTGGCCCCCTTGGTTCGTGGCCGTAAAGGGCATTACAGGGAATTGTTTGAAGAAGTAAGAAAAAAAGGATTTTTAAAAGTTAGAGTTGATGGAGAAGTAAAAGACCTTGTTGCTAAGATGCAGGTAGACCGTTATAAAATTCATGACATTGAATTAGTGATAGACCGCCTTCAGGTTACTGATGATATGAAAGTACGTTTAAGCCAGAGTGTTCAAAAATCTTTGCAATTAGGCAAAGATCTCATGTTCATTTTGATTAATGAAGAAGAGAATGTAATTCAATACAGTAAGCAACTAATGTGTGAAGACACAGGAATAAGTTACGAAGAGCCATCGCCTAATAGTTTTTCTTTTAACTCACCTTATGGCGCATGCCCCGCCTGCAAAGGGCTTGGGAGTGTATATCAGGTAAACCCGGATGCAATAATTCCTGATTGGAATGTTAGCATCAATGATGGTGGCATCACGCCACTTGGCGAAGAACGGCAGGCATATATTTTTAAACAGCTTCAGCAAATTGCAAAAAAACACCGGATTAATTTAGATAAGCCTTTAAAAGAATTACCAACACGCTCACTGAATATTTTACTGTATGGCAAAGAAGAAGTGACAGGTGATGATACTGTAGAATTTGATCTTAATGAAACGATTCTTTCACAAAATGAGAAGGAAGAAAGCATAGGCGTGAAAGAATATTACACATCAGAATATGAGGGAATAATAAACATGCTTAAGCGATGGTTTGCTGCAAGCACTACCAGCGAAGGAATGAGAGCATGGGTTGAAAAATATTTCCAATTAAAAACATGCACAGTCTGCAATGGAAAAAGATTAAGAAAAGAAAGCCTTTGGTTTAAAGTGGATGATAAGGATATTTCAGAATTAAGCGAATTAAATCTTGACAAATTATTTCTTTGGTTTGAAGATATTGAAGACCGCTTAAGCAACCGCCAAAACCTTATAGCAAAGGATATTTTAAAAGAAATTCGTGATCGTTTAAAATTCTTATTAGATGTTGGTTTAAATTACCTCAGTATGAACCGGTCTTCCAAAAGCCTTAGTGGTGGCGAGTCACAGCGCATTCGATTAGCAACGCAAATTGGTTCGCAACTGCAGGGAATAACTTATATTTTAGATGAGCCGAGCATTGGTTTGCATCAAAGAGATAATCGTAGGTTAATTGAGGCCTTAAATAATTTACGAAACATAGGTAACAGTGTTATTGTTGTTGAGCATGATAAAGACATAATGCTTGCCGCCGATTATTTAATTGATATCGGCCCGCAGGCAGGCAAACATGGAGGCGAAATTATTGCAAAAGGGTTCCCCAGGGAATTGTTGAAGTTAGACACCATGACTTCTTCCTATCTTAATGGTCACAGAAAAATTGCAATACCAAAAGAAAGAAGAAAAGGAAGTGGCAAAACTTTAAAACTAAAAGGTGCTTCAGGAAATAATTTAAAAGATGTGACAGCCAGTTTCCCCCTGGGAAAATTTATTTGTGTAACAGGAGTAAGCGGCAGTGGTAAATCAACATTAATTAATGAAACATTGTATCCTATTTTAAGCAAACATGCTTACAACAGTAAGATGATGTCATTAGAATTTAAAACAATTGATGGACTCGAAAATATTGATAAGGTGATAGAAATAAATCAATCCCCTATCGGCAGAACACCAAGAAGTAATCCTGCAACATACTGCGGATTTTTTACTGACATAAGAACTTTATTTGCAGCAGTGCCAGAGGCAAAAATTCGTGGATACACTCCGGGCCGTTTTTCATTTAATGTAAAAAGCGGAAGATGCGATGTTTGTGAAGGTGGAGGTATGAGAGTTATTGAAATGAATTTTTTACCCGATGTATATGTTCATTGTGAAAAATGCAATGGCAAAAGATACAACCGTGAAACTTTAGAGATACGGTACAAAGGAAAGTCCATCAGTGACGTATTGGACATGACGGTTGATGAGGCAGTGGAATTTTTTCAAAACGTTCCATACATCTACCGCAAAATAAAGGTATTGCAGGATGTTGGGTTGGGTTATATAACTCTTGGACAAAGTGCTGTAACCCTTAGTGGAGGCGAGGCTCAGCGTGTAAAGCTTTCTACTGAACTGGGAAAACGGGATACGGGAAAAACATTTTATATTCTTGATGAGCCAACAACCGGATTACATTTTCAGGATATTCAACTCCTGGCTGATGTTTTAAATAAATTAGTTGATAGAGGCAATACTGTATTGGTTATTGAACACAACATGGATATTATTAAAATAGCAGATCATATAATTGATCTTGGTCCCGAAGGAGGCGATGAAGGTGGAAAAATTTTGTTTGAAGGAACCCCTGAGAATCTTGCAAAAAACAAAGAGAGCTATACTGCTAAATTTTTAAAAGAAGAATTGAATAATGCTGCCCTTATTTTAAATTAAAAAAAAGGCAAAGCATAGCAACAAAGTTAAAAGATTGTGGTTTCAGGGGTTACATTACGCATGATTACGTATCGTTTTCCAGGGCTTAACTTTTATTATATACTTCGCCATTGTGTGTTCACAGAGTCAGCGATTATTATTTTAATTCAATTTTTCCGCTTTTTAATTTTTCATCATTACTAAAAAAATCATAGATATAAAGACCTTTTTCCAATTGTGTAATATTTATTTTTTTTGAGCCGTTGATAGTTAATTCCTTTATTAATTTTCCATCTACATTAAACATATAAAACTGCACTTTATTATACTTATCTGATTTTACTGATACTGTAATGTCATTACTTTCCTGCTCTACCTTTATGGTAATTGTTTGAACTGAAAATTTAATTTCATCTGGTTTATTTAAAAAACTAACTGCCATAAAAAATAATAGCGATACCAATAAACATCTAAAAAAATAATTGTACATATTGAATATTTTTTTTCCCATTCTTTTAAAATTTTGCCGGACATTTTAATTGGTGCGCTGCTTTTCTTTCTATACTGCTCTCGTAAATAGGGCCTAAGCGTACGCCGAATTTCAACAACAATGAAAAGTATGCATCACCTTGCTTTGAATGCCCACGATCCGTACCAGGCGCATATCTTGTAACCCCTGGTGTTACAATCCCGTACATCTTATCATGTATTTGTTTTGCTATTGCTGCATCTGTAGCAGAAAGATATTTATCAAATAAATTCGGATCGATATAAGTTGTGCTTACATCGTCAATATAATCTGTAAACGATTTTCTGTATAAAAATTCATAGCTGATATTAAATCTGTCACTTAAATAATATTTTAATCCAACTCCCATGGGAATATTATATTGTGTAAGTGCATATTCTTTTCTATCCGGATATTCTGCCATTCCCTCTCCTTCTGTTCTCAAAGGATGCAGGTAATACCATGTTTTATTTCCATTGGCATCGGTAAGTGAACCTTGGGGATTAAAATGAAACATTCCAATTCCAATTACACCGTAAGGCCTTAAGCGTGGATTTAGATCACTAACCCAGTTAATCAGCATTAAAGGAAAAATTTCTGCAGCAAAATATGCCTCCGAAATATTTGATCTGAAATCAAGGTTTCTTTGTTTGCGCCACAGCTCATCCACTCCTTTGGTATTAATTACGGCGTCGTCTGCCTGAAGTTTACCTGATTGCGCAGCAAACCTAAATCCTAACCAATCTGTGGGGTACGCAGCAATAAAACCACCTTTCATTATGTTTGTAAACTGAAGGTTTACATCTTTTATAAATCTTGTTCCCTTGCCGGAATTTCCTCCCAGGTCTCCCAAAAAGAAAGATGGACCAACATTAATACCGGCTTCCCATATTACAGAGCCTGTTTGAAAAATTATACTTTGAGAAGAACCTTTTACAGAAAATAAAAAGCTGAATAAGAAGATAAAACAGGAATGCTTAAAAACGATTTGTAAACGTTTTCTCATTAGAGGTCAGATTTTGTTTTTCTACGGATGTTTGGATATAAGTGAATAACCAATTAAATTATTCACGATGAGATAACGGCATAAGAGATGCTTTTATTGCCTGAAAAATATTAATTATGTAACATTTCGATATGCTCAATACCATCTTCAAGATAGATATCACTTGTTTGAACAAACCCCAGTGATTCATAAAATTGTTTAAGATATAATTGAGCCCCTATTTTTATCGGAACGTTTCCAAATAATTCATATAGATATTCAATTGATCTTATCATTAGTTCTTTACCAATTTTATTTCGCCTGATTGACGGAGAGGTAACAACTCTGCCGATTGATGCTACCTCAAAGCTAAGTTCCGCTGGCATTACACGGGTATAAGCAAGTAACTTACTTTCATCCCACCCCATAATATGGTACGATTGCTGATCTTTGTCATCGCAATCCTGATAAACACAATTCTGTTCAACAATAAAAACTTCATTTCGTAACTGCAGGATGGAATATAATTCGTGAGGAGTTAATTCATCAAAAGTTTTGCAAACCCATTTAATATTCATGGATGCAAATTAATAGGATTAAGAGTAAATGTTTAAAAAAGCAGGGGAAAGTTAGAGCATAAAAAAAGCACCAAGTTTTGTGGATACCTGCCGAAGCTTGTACTTACTAACCTGATGCTTTGCTTTTAAAGGTTGTGACTATCTTTTTACAAATTTTCACTTCCTTAATTGCATGCACAAGATACACTGCTGTATGAGCCTTTACCAAATATTTTTATGATTTAGTTTACACCTCTTTCCAACAGAATTATACACAAAGGTTTATACAGAAAATAAACATTCTAATCAAGGATATCCACATTAATACCCATATTTATCTTTCCATCTTTCTTTTAAAAATTTTCTTAGTTCAATTTCACGTGCATTATTTCCGGGATCATAAAATTTAGTTCCCACAATTTTTCCCGGCAGGTATTCCTGTTCCATAAAATTACCGTCTCCCATGTGAGAATATTTATAATCCTTCCCATATTTCAAATTCTTCATAAGTTTTGTTGGCGCATTTCTAATATGCAGTGGTACAGGAAGATCTCCATGTTGATTTACAGCATTTAAAGCCTCACCTATTGCCATATAACTGGCATTACTTTTTACCGAAGAAGCAAGATAAGTTGCACACTGCGATAAAATAATTCTTGCTTCGGGATAGCCGATTATTGCAACTGCCTGAAAAGTATTTGTGGCAAGTAATAATGCATTGGGATTAGCATTGCCCACATCTTCGCTGGCGAAAATTACCATCCTGCGTGCAATAAATTTTACATCTTCTCCTCCATCTATCATTCTGGCAAGCCAGTATACAGCTCCATTAGGGTCGCTGCCCCGCATACTTTTTATAAATGCAGAAATAATATCATAATGCTGTTCACCTTTTTTATCATACAAAGCAATTTTTTTTTGTGCAATCTGCATTACCATTTCATCTGTAATAACAACTTGTTTTTCCGTTGTATTTACAATTAATTCTAAAAGATTAAATAATTTTCTTGCATCTCCACCGGAAATATTCAGCAACGCTTCTGTTTCTTTTAACTCTATCTTTTTTGTTTTTAAAAATTCATCTTTTTCAATAGCTTCATGTAATAATTTAATTAGATCTTTTTCATTCAAAGGCTTTAAAACATACACCTGGCAACGGCTTAGCAAAGCACTGTTCACTTCAAAGGAAGGGTTTTCGGTTGTAGCGCCAATTAATGTAACTATACCTTTTTCAACAGCTCCAAGTAAAGCATCCTGCTGGCCTTTATTAAAACGATGTATCTCATCAATAAATAAAATTGATTTTTCCTTTTGTTTAGATTCTTCAATTACTTCTCTCACATCTTTAACTCCTGAAGAGATAGCGCTTAATGTATAGAATGGAATTTGTAAGGTTTGGGCAATAATATTTGCTATTGTGGTTTTGCCAACACCTGGCGGTCCCCATAAAATCATTGATGGTATTTTCCCCTGCTCTATTGCTGTTCGCAAAATACTTCCTTTGCCTGTAAGATGTTCCTGCCCCACAAGCTCATCCAAAGTATTCGGACGCATTCTTTCTGCTAAAGGTGTTTCTGCCAAAATATTTTTAGCTGAAGGTAACTATTTTACAGTTTCTGACTTTTGTATAATAGGTATGAGCTCATTGATATTTACAGGCTGTTGTTTATTATCTAACTCCATTACAACACAGTACCCATAAGCCCCGCCTGCTTTTAAAAGAGCATACACTAATTTTTGCTGATCCGTTTCTATTCTTTTTCCATTCCAAATTTCCTTTGTGCACAGGCATCCTTGCGTAGGTGTTAAAGGATAATAAGGTTTGCCATTATAATATTCAGGATTAACAGTAGTTCCATGGGCTATAATTTCTGTACGGCCTGCCATGCCTGCATAATAAGATTGATACATTGGAAAATAATTTTTAAAACTTTTCGGTAACAGCTTACTGTATAATTGTTTCGTCCAAGCAGTATCATTTACAGTACTATCATTAAAAAACTTTTGCGGACTTACTTCAAAAGGAAGAGATAGTTGTATGTTAGGACTTGGCCCAATAAAAGGACTTAGTGATACATCAAAGCCATGCATCCAAAAAATTCCCTGTGGTGTATTGCCGTTGGTTAAATAACCGGGGAGATTTGAAATACTTCTTGCAAGCTGAGGAACATTAAAAATATTTCCTGAAGAGTCTTTTATAAACTTTCCATCTCTGCCTCTAATGATAACAATGCCCGGATAGTCTCTGTTCTTTCTTTGAAAACTATACATTACAATTTCTCCCGGTAAAAATTTATTGTTGAGAATATCAGTAAAATTTTTGCTTTCAATTAATGATTTAGAAGGGAATTTAATTTCCCGAATTTCGCTATCAAGCATTGTTATAAAAGGGTTATCGGGAGATTCGTAAAATTTTTTTGCTGCTATCTCTTTAATACTGTCGGGGATGTCACTCTCTTTATTTCTTTGCAGGAGATATTCAGCAGCCATTGCAAATATTTTCGGATCATTAGTTTGTTGCAATAATTCAGTAACCTGTTTTTCAAATACAGATGGATAATTAGCGTAAGCCAGCTCCAGTAAGGCTCTTTGAAAATCTCTACTTCTGAATTGAATAGAATCAAAAACGATTTTTATTTTTTTATCAATTACTTCACTTCTAAAAAGCAACAGCTCAAGTGATGAAAAACCTTCCTCCCATTTATCCTCTGTAGAATCGTTTAATGCAACTGATAAATTTTTATTGATAGAATTATTTATAAGGTTTTTGTAAAGCTTATTTCTTGCAGCTGCAGTTGTGTATGAGGTGTATAAATTATCCTGACTTTTAGCAGTAAGATGAAAAAAAACAATCAAAAATAAAATGCATCCAACACCTTGTTTCATATTTGCAAAAATAAATAAATGAATTTGGCAGGGTTTACAAATATGATTTTAACTAATTCACATTCGTTGCAAGAAACGCTTGTATCTTATTAAAGGAATCAGAAAGGGTAGCACCAAACCAACCATGTCCTTCGGTTGGATACAATACAAATTGATTAATAACACCGGACACATCTAACTTTGCTTTTAGCATTGTAGCCTGTGTTACACTAACCAAAGGATCAAGACCTCCATGCAACAAAATAGTTGGCGAACTTGTGCTGTTTACAAAATTTACAGGACTTGAATTTGCGTACAACAATGAATCCTGAGTGGGAGTTTTTCCAACTACCGATGCAAGACCTTGCGGAACCAATGCATTAGTTGGGTGATTGTACATATCTATTAAATCAGTTGGGCCAAAAAAAGAAACAATTGCTTTAGGTTTTACAGGAGAAGAATATTTATATCCTTGCAGGAGCGCCAAATGTGCGCCGGCACTAACTCCCAGCAAAACAAATTTTTGAGAAATAAGGTAAGAGGAAGCGTTACTTGCTATAAATTCTACAGCACTTTTTATATCCATCTCCTGCTTAGGAAATAAATTAGAGGCTATTGCTAACCGGTAATTAATATTAAAAATAGCATAATCAGGCAGGCGGTTGCGAAGGCTGTCTACATACGGAGTAAGATCAGATTTGTCGCCGGCACTCCAACCACCGCCGTGAATAGTTACCATTACTTTTGTTGATGTAGTACTTCTGTTTCCAGGTAAATAAATATCCATGTTTTGTGCAACATCTGAACCATAAGAAACATTGAGCATTGTTTTAGCGGCAACACCTGCATCTGCAATTTCTTCAATAGGTTTTTGACAGGATAAAATACTTATAGGTATAGCAACAATAAAAAATAATTTATACAGCCTCATACGTGGGAAATAAAGTATGAAATTAAAAAATATAGTGCTAACAGAAAGTGAAATGAATTATTCTTCTTCGAAGTAATCTGAATCAATCTTTTTTATTTCATAAGTGTTCTGTACAGAAACACCAAGGTTGTAATCAATCATATACTGTGCAAGGGTTTCGCCATCTATTAAAACAATTTTTGTATCCATTTGATATGCATAAACAATTGCTTCCCTTGAAAAATCAGATGTAGTTATGAACACACCTTTTTTCGCTCTTTGGCCTGCAAGAGCACCAACAAATTTTTGAATTTCAGGTCTTGAAACTGTCCCTTCCCAACGTTTAGCCTGAATATAAATTACATCCAAACCAAGTTTATCTTCTTTTATAATTCCATCAATTCCTTCATCATTAGTATAACGTGTTGCTTTTCCAGCTTCTGCTATTGAACCACCATAGCCCATCTTAACTAAAAGCTCAACTACAATTTTTTCAAAAAATGAGGGGTGAATTAATTTTAATTTTGATAAAATTTCTTGCTCTAAAGCATTCCTGATTTTTAGATATCCTAAATCAATTTGTTCTTCTGGAGTTTGATCTAAAGAATTAATTGATTCAACTTCTTGCTTTGGAGTTATTTTCAGAGTATCTGTCTTTCTATATCCGCTAATTAAATTCTTATAATCTTCAAATCTATTCGTAAGATATTTTACATTGATGAATGATGGAGAATCTTTTAAAAGGTTCATTCCTCGATCGGTAATTTTAAATTGACCTTTTCCTAAGTTTTCTAAAACACCCGCCATTTTAAGATGGGCTTTAGCCCAATAAACTCTATTGTAAAATTTTTTTTGACTCTTACTTGGCAGCCATTCATTCAAATCATCCTCTGTTAAGTTTAATTGTTTTGCAAGTATGCTGATGGCATCATGTATACTATGAATTTGACCGTCGCTAATGTACGTTAATAGTGGTAACATCAATGTTTGATAATCTGGAATCATATTTATTATTTTAAATCCAATTTTATTTGTAACTCATCCAACTGTTTTTCATCAATGGTTGAGGGCGCATCAATCATCACATCTCTACCGGAATTATTTTTTGGGAATGCGATAAAGTCACGGATGATTTCGCTGCCGCCAAGAATTGCACAAAGCCTGTCAAACCCAAATGCAATACCACCATGCGGAGGTGCCCCATATTCAAAAGCACCGAGTAAAAATCCGAATTTATGCTGAGATTCTTGTTTGCTCATACCGAGTGCGGCAAACATTTTTTCCTGCAGCTCTCTTTGAAAAATTCTTATTGATCCGCCACCAACCTCATTTCCGTTCAACACCATATCATAGGCATTTGCTTTAATATTTTTGTAAGGATGCTGCAAATATTTTTCCGCATCTTTTATTTCAGGATCATTACCGATCATCACTGAAATATCTTCAGGCTTTGGTGATGTGAACGGATGATGCCTTGCTACCCAGCGATTGCCTTCTTCGTCATATTCAAATAAAGGAAAATCAGTTACCCATAAAAGTTTAAACTCTTCCGGCTTTCGCAAACCTAATCTTTCAGCCATGTACATGCGAAGATCACTGATAGATTTTCTTGTCCGTTCTTCTTTACCGGCAAGGATTAAAATAAGATCGCCTGAATTTGCCTTACAATAATTTGCCAGTGAATTTAATTGTTCTTCATTAAAGAATTTATCGAAGCTGCTTTTAAAAGTTCCGTCAGTGTTTACTTTTACAAAGGCTAAACCTCCCATTCCAATTTGCGGACGCTTAACCCATTCAATTAATTCATCTGTTTGTTTTCTTGAATAATCGCTACAGCCCGAAACCGCAATGGCTACAACGGTTTCAGCATTATTAAAAACTGCAAAATCTGTAATATTCAAACCTTCAAAAATATTTTTTCCTTCCACTTTTAAGTTGGCGACTTTTATATCGAACCTGATATCAGGTTTATCATTTCCATAATTCCACATTGCATCTTCCCATGTCATTCTTTGTACAGGTTCTGTGTAATCAATTCCATTCACTTCTTTAAAAATATATTTCACCATCCCTTCAAACATTTGCAAAATATCTTCCTGCTCTACAAATGCCATCTCGCAATCTATCTGCGTAAACTCGGGCTGGCGATCGGCCCTAAGGTCTTCATCACGAAAACATTTTACAATTTGATAGTAACGGTCATACCCGCTAACCATAAGCAATTGCTTAAAAGTTTGCGGGCTTTGCGGCAATGCATAAAATTCTCCCGGGTTCATCCTTGAAGGAACTATAAAATCCCTTGCCCCTTCAGGCGTTGATTTTATTAAGAAAGGTGTTTCAATATCAATAAAATTATTTTGGTGTAAATAATTTCTTGCAGCACGGTTAACAGCATAGCGCAATTCTAAATTTTTCTTCACCGCATTTCTGCGAAGATCTAAAAAGCGATACTTCATTCTTATATCATCGCCGCCATCTGTATCATCCTGAATTGTAAATGGTGGAACTGCTGACTTATTTAAAATTGTAAATTCAGAAACAATAATTTCAATTTCACCTGTTGGAATATTTTGATTTTTGTTACTGCGTTCATTCACTTTACCTTTTGCCTGTAAAACAAATTCACGACCTAAAGAATTTTGATCAAGTAGTTTAGTAAACTCTTCATTGAATAATAATTGTGTGATGCCGTACCGGTCACGCAGATCAACAAATGTAATGCTGCCGAATTTACGGACAGTTTGCACCCAACCGGCAAGAGTAACTTCTTCATTTATATTTTCTATTCTTAATTCGCCGCAAGTGTGTGTTCTGTACATTATGAGTTACGTGTTATGAGTTACGTGTTATTTTTTTTGAGCCGGGCATTTCATCATTGTGCATCTTCATTGGCGTCGCACTCTTGTACTTTTAGTTCTTTGTTCAGCTTGCTCACGCAAAAGCGCAAAGTTTAAATAAGACGCAGATATTTTTGCGACTTAATTTTCTTAGCGACTTTGCGTGTAATAAAGTCGCTAATTGGTATGCGGTACAAGTGAGTGACACAACGATGATGCTATGAAATACTTCTGCTGGTTACCAAAAATTTAATGAGCAGCAAATATATGAAGGGTTGATGTAATGTTATACAATGTAACGTTCAGACCGCCTTCGGCGTTCAGACCGTTACATGGTTTCCGGAACGTCTTTATGCATTGGGCGCCACAATAAATAATAGTAAGCCAACATTAAAATCCCAATGCCAAAAGGGATTATGGCGAGATATTTATAAGTGATATGGTAGTAAAATATGTGGTCATCAAAATGAAAAAATTCACTAACCATCCAGTAAGCATTGGCGGTTATCCAAAACACAATTGCCACATTGTGACAAACTTCGCTCATGTATTGCCGGGTTCGAATGGCGATCACGATGGCAATTATCAATGTAGGAAAGATCATTGCAATGCCCATGGGGCGCCAAACTATGCACCAGCTAATATCTTTAAAAAGCCAGAAAACGATATGAAGGTTTTCCATTTTGCGAAACTTTAGCGGGATTGAATAAACCTGAGTGCTCATACACAAATTATTTGTGCACGAATTACATTAATTAAAATGATTTAAGCAAATTGAATGATTGCCTTATTGGTTTTTGCGTTCAGACCGCCTGCGGCGTTCAGACCGGAAATGTAAGCGGTCAGGTCGCTTAGCATTCCAACGGTTATTCAACAACATTTACTCTTACACCTTCGCTGTGTGCCGTAAATTCAGGTGCGTACATGCATTGAATGGTTGTAACGCCATTGCTGAAATTGCCGCTGTGTGTTACGAACATGGGATATTCAAAAACATAAGTGCCTTTGTTTAGATAATTAAAAAAGAAATTTGTACTGGCATCTTTGGTGGTTTCATAATAGCCAAGTCCGCCCTGGTATTTGTATTGGCTGATAACATTTGTTGGCTCCATGCATGCAGCTCTCATGTCTTTCATGTGAAGGTATTCCATATCACGGTCAACACGTAGTTCAATGCGGACTTTTATTTTATCACCGACTTTTAATTCTGTTCCGTCATTGACAGGTATTAGCACCGGGCCTCTGTCAGAATTTTTTTCGATAAATAATTTTTTGCTGAGTTTGAGTGGCGTTTCGGCAAAAGTTATTTTGTCAAGATTCTCAAAGTACTGCCAGTAAATGGCGCCCCAGGAAGTTGACTGGTTGACTGGTTGATTGGTTGATTGGTTGGTTGTGGAGACTGTTACTGATACATTCCCCATGTCTGGTTTTACTTTGTCGCCATCAATTTTTGTTTTGAAGTAACCTGTGCCGGCTTCCTGTTTTTCATTTTTGCTGTTGATGGTTGTGCTGCCTAATTTTATTGTAACATTTTTTTCTTCACTCAGCCAATCGGTTCCTTGTAATAATAATGCGTAACATGCTTCAGCAGTGGCTTTGGTAGTATGCCAGTTGTTGGTTTGTTTATTTTTAAGCAGCCATGTTTTAAGATCATCAACAACTTTATTGTCTTTATCAATTTCGCTAAAAGCTTCTATCATCATAGCCTGGCTTTCGATAGGCGCCTGGTACCACCACCAGCTATGTGCATCCCATTCTTTCCAGTACATGCCGAGTTCTTCATTATTGATGGAGTTTTCTTTTAATGATCTTGTAATTGATTTTGGTGTTAGATTATCATCAGTTCTGTTTAGTGATAATGCGATCATTGCCTGCATATATTTATTTTGGCTAAGCCAGTATTTTTTTGATTGCTCACGATAGTAATTGTAAGCATTTTGTGTTTCTTTTGCGATTGCATGATCTGGAAAAAAACTCCGCATGTATAAATATTGAATTGCATAATATCCAAGATTATTTTGATCAAGTTTTGTTTTGTATTTGATAAGCTTATCATAATCCTCTTTCAATCTTTTATCCAAATAAGGTATGGCTTTGCTCAAAATATTTTTTAATTCCCCTTCCTGGAATTTTGGATAAGCATTTAATTTTTTTAGATGTCCAATGCCTGTAACAATATATTGTGTCATGTAACGATCATCCGGTCCGCCTTTGAACCACACAAAGCCACTGTTAGAAGCCTGCATGTCTTTTAATTTGGTAAGAGACGATTCCAGTTCATTGCTCATACGGATCATATCAAAAAGCAAAGCAATATTTTTCTTTTGTTGGGTTTCGTTTTGCGCATGCAATACCCATGGCGTTTCCTGCAAGAGGACTGATTTTAGTTCTTCATTTTTTTGAAGATTACTCATCAATGCAGATGTATCTGTGATCTTCCATTTTTCAAATACAGCTTTTATTTTGGGTGAGGAGTTAACAATTTTTGTAGCGATCGAGTTTGCATAATAGCGATTCCAGGTTTGTTCTGCACATTCGTAAGGATACTCCATTAAATATGGTAATGCCTGAACGGCATACCAGGCGGGGTTTGTAGTAAATTCTGTGGTTAAGGAAAAATTTGTGAGGGTTGTGCTGTTGCCGGAGTTCAATAATTTTTGGAATGTGAAATTTTTTGTTATGTTACCCCTTACCGGTAAAGGCATCGTTTCTGTAACCAACATGCGATTGGTTAGAACAGGAATGGCCGCTTCCTCGCCGTCAGAGGCACCCCCTATATCTCCGCCAGTTGGGGAGCCTTTTGCGATGATGCGGTATACTATTGCATTATTGAAATTGTTTGGAATTTCAATGTTGAATTTTACGACGGTACTTTGCCCGGCTGCTGTGGTAAAATATTGTACAGGAAAAATATTTTTAAACCAACCATCAACAGGTGTCATGGTAGAAGCATTAAACAATTGTAATTCTGATTGCCCGATAATTTCTTTATCACTAAGGTTGACAATTTTTGCAGTGAATTCCATTTTATCACCTTCTCTTAAAAATCTCGGTGCAAAAGGCTGTACCATTAATTCTTTTTGTGTAACAACAGTTCTTTCTGCATATCCACTTGCAAGGTCTTTTGTGTGAGCCAATGTCATTAGCTTCCATTGTGTAAGGGCTTCAGGCATTGTAAAGCTGAATTCAATATTGCCATCTTTATCTGTTCTTAAATCAGGAAAGAAGAATGCTGTTTCATTGAAATTTTTTCTTATTTGAATTTGTGATTGATCGATATTAGTTTGTTGTCTTTTTACAATCCTGCCGTTTTGAAACAGATCACCATTAGGTAATGTATATTCTACTTTTGTAAAAACTTTATCAGCATCTTCATCTTTACTTGTTTTATTCATAACGCCTCTTACTGTAACATCACTTTGCAATTCCTGAACTGCCATAGCGGGACTGGACAATTTCATGTTTCTCGGATTATTATTATAACTATTGGCAAATATCAATTGATCATATATTTTTTCTTTTTGTTGTACATAATATTCATTCCACCATTTTTGTTGTGAGTGAACAGAGGAAAAGTTTTGCCATCCATTCCAAGTATGAGATGCTGTATAAGATGGCCAAACATTTAAACTGTTCCAGCTATGCGGCTTAAATTGGTCCAATGATGCATCGTACATGCTTGCCAGCATTTCTGCTGCAACTTTTTCTTTCTTGCTTCCGCTGATCTTTACTTTCCATTTTTCTTCACTGCCGGGTAAAGTTTTATCACGAAAAGTTGTAAAGGTTATATCAAGTTGTTTGTTAGTCCAGGGCACAGAAACGTTCCAAGTATTTGTATAAACCCTGTTATCTCTAACAAAGAATTGATAGACACCAAATCCACCACGGTCTTCTTCTGTAACAGGGAATTCAAATGTTTTCTTTTCATTATTTAAAGAATAAAATTCATAGTTGGTGGTTTGTAGTTTGTGGTTTGTAGTTTTATCAACCTGTTGAATAAGAAAAATATCATTGGCAGATGTGCCGGAAATGAATTGCGCTTTTTCTCCGGGTTGTGCAACATTTTTTATAACCGAATTCCATGTGTATGCAGGGGCAGGTAATGAAGATGCTTTTGTATCATAGAGTTGAAAATATTTTACATCTTTTACTTCCTGGCCATATTTATCTTTTGCGGTAGCTTCTATTATATACCAGCCTTGAGTGAAGTTTGTAGTTTGTAGATTGAAGTTTGTAGTTGGGTTTGTGCTGTCTGTTTTTGAGAATATCATTTCACCTTTCTGCCATGTTTCTTTTTTGTTTTCATTATTGTATTCATCGTTAGGGAAGTATTTTAAAAATTCTTCTTTATTCATTACAAATTCATCAGGTTGCGGCCAATAACGGCTACGGATGAGCCTTTGCGGCGTTTGCAGTTTATAAACCTTTACTTCTGCTATTGCTGGTTCCAATTCTCCGCTTAAATTTTTTGTGCTGATAAAAATTTGTTTCAGGCTATCAACATTAATTGGCTGACTTGAAATATTTATTTGAAGATTTAAACTTTTATACCCAACAGGAACAATTGTGTTTGCACTTCTCGTTTCACCATTAACGTCAGTAACATCCACATCAACTTTATAATCAAAAACGGGATCAGTGTTTTTATCAATACTTAAATCAGGAATGGCTTCAAACTCAATTGTGAATTTTCCTTCTGCGTTAGTTGTAATTTCTCCATGAGCAATTTCCAAAGGCTGAACATTAGGCATTGGAAATCGCCACCACATCCACGGATAAAGAAATCTTGCCGCTCTTGTAACCCTGTATTTTACATTGGCGCCATCAATATTATTGCCTGCATACGCTTTTGCAAAACCTGTAATTTTTATTTTCTCATTTACACGATAAGTGCCTTTTACTTTTTCAAATTCTGCATAAAACTTTGGACGCCTATATTCTTCTACCGAAAAAGAAACCTGCCCAAAATTTCTCAATTCATTTTTTACCAGGATGTTGAAATTGCCATTGAGTTTATTCTCCGGAAGTCTGAATTTTCCATTCATTGATCCAAAATCATTTGGCGAAACCTTTACTGAGTCTATCTTTTGATAGTTTGCATCTCTTAATTCTATTGTTAAAGAATCTTTTCTGTCAAATACTTTAAGCTTGTTACTGTCAAAATCTTTTGTAACAGCGATGCCTTTAAAATACACTAATTGCCCGGGACGATAAATGCTTCTGTCAGTAAACAAAAATATTTTTAGGTTAGCATCTTCGTATTCTTTTTCAGTTTTGTAATAAGGTTCAGCGTTTTGATAAGTGTAGGTGTACTGGTAATCATCTAAAAACAATTTATCTTTTTGATGAGTAATTTCCAGGCGGATGGTGTTGCTTCCGGAAATTTTTAAATACCCGTTTTTATCTGCAGTTAGAATTTCAACTCTTTCTAAATTATTTTTTCTTGCATTGTAATCATACCGCTGATTCCATACCTGCACTTTTGCGCCGGACAATGGATTCCCTGTTGTTCTGTTTAAAATAAAATACTCCCCCCCATTATTGATGTAGCTAATGTTTGAAACATGAAAATATTGCACAACCAATGGGTTTTTATTCAAATTAAAATCCTCTGCAACACTTGCCAGTAAAGCATATTGGCCAACAGGAAGAGCATCTACTTTTATTTCTGCAGAGTGAATAAGATAATCACCTGTTTGCAGCAAAGGTTGGTTCCAACTGCGTAAATATTTTTGAGAAGTAAGTTTTTTCCATAGCTCATCATTATCTGTATTTGTTTCGATCAGTTTTTTAAATTCAGGAGTCATTTCAATTATCCTGAAGTTGAGAGAAGAAAAATTTTTATAAGAAACAAGTGTGCGAAAAGGCATTCCCGGCACATTTACTTTTTCTGAAGTAAGGTTTAATTCTTTATGCAGAATTTGATTGAGCAAATTTTTTGCATTGATACCGCCTTCGCTTTCAGGAAATAATTTTACAACGGCATCTGCAATTTTTTTTGATTGCTTTACTGAATATTTTTTAAGTGTATCATCAGATGTTTTATCCTGCAATGCAAGATTATAGATTTCCTGTGCGATTAGAAATAGTGCTTGCGCAGATGCTTCATTATTGTGTTTTGTAACTTCAGTAAGAGCAAGAAGATAAAGATCTTCTTTGTTATTCATCACGCCATACTGCTTTACAAAATTTATTCTTTCAATATCTGCATCAATTAAGGCATCCGGCTTTGCATCTGCTTCATGAAATTTTAAAAGTTTTTGGAAGATGGTTAAGGCATAATAATGGAGCGATGCAGAATCTTTATTAATAAATTTATGAGCTGCGAATTCTGTCGCAGGTGCAAAAGCTTTTTCATCTTTTATTTCAAAAGCATAGGCAGGGCGGTTAATATCCTGTTCATCACTTTTAAAATAATCTAAAGCCCGGTGCGTCAAAAGATCAAAGAGAGTTGGGCGCAGGTAGCGAACGCTTCCTTTTATAATAATCGCCTCAAAAGATTCCAATTTAGTTTGTTGCAAAAGATTTTCTTTATTGATAGATTTCAGATATAAGTCTCCGATCTTTTTGTGAAAGTCATCAATTCCCCATGTTTGTATATCATCTTTTTTAAAATCCATTGTTTTGGTTCTGTTATAAAGTTTGTATCTATTTTGCTGAAAAAAATTCCAGTACATTTCTGCTAGAATGCTGCACAGTATTGATTTTGCCGGCTCTTTAGATAACACAACTTCTTTTTCAATTCCCGTTATGCTTTTTACGTTTGCATCTTCCTGGATATTTCTATTTAATGTTACCTGGTAAAGCAACGCCTTAATTATCTGAGTATCATTATGGTCTTTCTTAGCAACCTCATAAATTTTTGTTACTTCATCTAAGGCGGATTTAGTAAGACCCTTGTTTACGAATTGTTCTACCTGCTTCCACCTTGCATCATAGTTATTACCGGGCTGCGCAAATGAATTATTAAATAAAAAAGAAAATAGAAATGCGATGATAAAAAATGCTGAATATTTTTTAAGATTCATGGATGCAATTTAAAATAATACATTGGCGCCGCTTGCGTATTTATTTGTATGATGCAAAATAGTTGTAATTGCATACAAACAAAAAACCCATCCCTATTTTATAAGATGGGTTTAACAATTTTTCAGATTTAAATTTACTTCATTACACTTGCCATTGTTTTTCCAATATTGGCGGGGCTTGCAACTACATGAATTCCGCATTCATTTAATATTTTCATTTTTGCTTCGGCAGTATCATCAGCACCACCAACAATGGCACCTGCATGCCCCATTCTTCTTCCGGGAGGAGCTGTTTGTCCGGCAATAAAACCAACAACTGGCTTTTTATTTTTACCAAGAGAGTCTGCAACATTATAATAATCCCTTATCCAATAAGCAGCCTCAGCTTCCATTCCGCCACCAATTTCACCTATCATTACAATGCCGTCTGTGTCAGGGTCATTCATAAATAATTCTACAGCTTCTTTGGTAGTGGTGCCGATTATTGGATCTCCGCCAATGCCAATGGCAGTAGATATTCCAAGCCCTGCTTTTGCAACCTGATCAGCAGCTTCGTAAGTTAGTGTTCCTGATTTTGAAACAATTCCTATCCTTCCTTTTTTAAAAATAAAACCCGGCATAATACCAACTTTGCACTCATCGGCCGTAATTACGCCAGGGCAGTTAGGGCCAATCAACCTGGTTTGTTTATCGGCTAAAAAGTTTTTTACCTTCACCATGTCCTGTATAGGGATGCCTTCTGTAATGCATACTACTAAAGCAATTCCTGCATCTGCGGACTCCATTATAGCGTCAGCAGCAAAAGCGGGAGGAACAAAAATAATACTAACATCTGCATCAGTTTTTTTTACCGCATCTGCTACTGTGTTAAAAACAGGTTTATTTAAATGAGAAGTACCTCCTTTATTGGGGGTAACACCGCCTACTACATCGGTTCCATACTCTATCATTTGTGTTGCATGGAAAGTACCTTCAGTTCCCGTAAAACCCTGTACTAAAACCTTTGAATTTTTATTAACTAATACAGACATTTTTTAAAAATGATTTAGGTTGATAATAAATTCCTTTTATTTTTTTTCTTCCCTGTCAGGATGAGATTCCCGTTTTTCATTATCGCCCATTAAAAGGTTTGCTTCGGGGTCTTTTAAAACATCCTCCATATTTCTGTCATTATCAATAATTCCTTTTTCTTCCAGCATACGCATATCTTTTGCATCTCTTAAAAACTCAGATGCAAAAATGAATTCATTTAACTTTTTATTCTTACTAAAAATAATTTCTTTGTTATTGCCTACCCATTCCTTTTCTCCCTGATACATATACAAAATGTTTTCACCAATTTCCATAACACTGTTCATGTCATGAGTATTGATGACCGTTGTCATTTGGTATTCTTCTGTTATCTCTTTAATAAGAAGGTCAATAACCATCGAGGTTTGCGGATCTAATCCGGAATTAGGCTCATCGCAGAATAAATATTTTGGATTTAAAACAATAGCACGTGCAATACCAACTCTTTTTTTCATACCGCCACTAACTTCTGCCGGAAATTTCTTATTTGTATCTTTTAAATTTACTCTTTCCAAAACTTCATTTACACGTTTAATCTTTTTTTTGTGATCCCAATCCGTAAACATATCCAAAGGAAATTTTATGTTTCTTTCCACCGTCATACTATCAAATAATGCGGAACCCTGGAACAACATCCCAATTTGCTGACGCAATTGTTTTCTTTCTTCTTCCGACATTTTAGTAAAGCTTTTTCCATCATACAAAATCTCA
>JALYYX010000426.1 GCA_030946075.1 Bacteroidota bacterium
AAACATCTTTACAGCCAATAACAACTTTCGGAATTCTATTTTTTATTATAAGATCAGTACATGGCGGCGTCTTTCCAAAATGAGAGCATGGCTCCAGTGAAACATATAATGTACTTTTTTCTATTAGGTATTTAGCTTCATCGTTTACACTATTGATGCAATTTACTTCTGCATGAGGTTCGCCAAATTTTTTATGATAGCCTTCCCCGATTATTTTTTCCTTGTATACCAAAACCGAACCCACCATTGGATTTGGTGCAACATTGCCAGCTCCAGTTTTTGCCAGCTCAAGGCAACGATACATGTATGATTCATCTTTATTCAGGCTTCAAAAGTAACAAAAGCAAAAAATAAATTAAGTTTACTTAAAGAACCGCATTCATGAAAATCTCACATATCACAGATCATTTGGAAATTTTTGCTCCTGTTTATTTTCAGGAAAGTTATGATAATGCAGGGCTGATAACCGGCGATAAAAATTGGGATTGCACCGGTGTGATAACAACGCTGGATGCAACAGAAGAAGTTGTTGATGAGGCCATCAATAAAAAATTCAATTTGGTTGTTGCACATCACCCGATAATTTTTAAAGGGCTGAAACAACTGAATGGAAAAAATTATGTTGAAAGAACCATTTTAAAAGCAATAAAAAATGATATCGCCATTTATGCTATCCATACAAATCTTGATAATGTGAAGAAAGGCGTAAATAAAAAGATAGCCGAAAAGCTGGGGCTACAAAATCTGAAGGTATTACAGCCAAGAGAAAATATTTTAAAAAAGCTGGTAACTTTTGCACCTGTAGATAAAGCTGAAGATGTTCGCAAGGCTTTATTTGCAGCAGGCGCAGGAGAACTGGGAAAATACAGTGAATGCAGTTTTAATTCGGAAGGCACAGGAACATTTAAACCTTTGGAAGGTGCAGACCCTTTCGTAGGAGAGATCGGTAAAAGGCATGAAGAAAAAGAAGTAAAAATTGAAGTGATCTTTCCATCTTATCTGCAAACACAAATTACACGAGCAATGATGAATGCTCATCCCTATGAAGAAGTGGCTTATGATATAATTCTTTTAGGAAATTATCTTTCTGATGTTGGCAGCGGAATGATAGGGGAATTGGAAAAACCAATTGATGAAAAAGATTTTTTAAAAAAACTTAAAATGGCATTCGGCTTAAAGGTGGTTCGGCACACACAGTTATTAAATAAAAAAATAAAGAAAATTGCAGTTTGCGGTGGCGCTGGAAGCTTTCTTATTCCGGTTGCCTTATCAAGTAAAGCCGATGCTTTTGTGACGTCGGATATTAAATATCATGAGTTTTTTGACGCAGATAATAAAATGCTCGTGGCAGATATTGGACATTATGAAAGCGAACAGTATACTATTGACCTTTTATATGATATTTTAAGGGAAAAATATCCTAACTTTGCCGTCCGAAAAACGGAAGTGAAAACGAACCCTGTACATTATTTTGCTGAGTAAAGGTTTGCAGATGAAGTGAGTGACACAACGATGCTAAATAGGAGTACAGAAGCTAAGTACAAAAAATAAAACACATAATAAAATATGGCTACAGTAAAAGATTATTCGGTTGAAGAAAAATTATCGTCAGTTGTAAAATTGCAAAAGGTGGACAGCAAGCTTGATAACCTGCAGGTTTTAAAAGGTGAATTACCGATTGAGGTAAGTGACCTTGAAGATGAGATAGAAGGTTTGCATGCACGGCAAAACAGGATAGAAGAAGAAATAAATGGAATGCAGCAATTTATTGAGCAGAAAAAAGCTTCTATAAAAGAATCGCAGGATCTTATAAAAAAATATGAGAAGCAAAGCGATAATGTAAAAAATAACCGTGAGTTTGAAGCCATCAACAAAGAGGTGGAAATGCAAACGCTGGAAGTAAAACTTTCTGAAAAACACATTAAGGACGCCACTGAAGATATTGGCGAAAAGGCCAAGCAGCTTGAGGTTGCTAAAAAAGCAGTATCAACAAAAGAAACAAATTTGAAAGGCAAAAAAGGCGAACTTGAAAAAATAATTGCTGAAACTGATAAAGAAGAAAAGCATTATAACAAATTGGCTAAAGCAGCAAGAGAGCATATAGATGAAAGGTTGCTTTTAAGCTACGACAGAATACGCAAAAATTACCGCAATGGCCTTGCAGTTGTACCTGTGGAAAGAGATGCATGTGGTGGTTGCTTTAATGCAATTCCTCCGCAAAAGCAAAGTGAAATTAAACAACGTAAAAAAATAATTGTTTGCGAAAACTGTGGAAGGATTTTAGTGGATGATGAATTGAACAATGCGGTGGAAGTGAAATAAGTTAGTCCACAGTCCACGGACTACTGCCAACAGAACTTTAGGGTACTTCGGTACCCTTTTTTATTTTCCAAATTATTCAATTCATACTGTGAACAGTCGTCTGTGGACCGTGGACATAATTCAGTAATTTGCTTCCCAATGCTTCAAAAACTTCTTATACTGAATTATGCCATCATCACAGAGATAGAAATTAATTTTTCAGATAAGCTGAATATTATAACTGGCGAAACGGGCGCCGGTAAAAGTATCCTCATGGGGGCACTCAGCCTCATTC